>CALXVW010000051.1 GCA_944392185.1 uncultured Alphaproteobacteria bacterium | reverse complement strand
AAGAGCCCGCCCAAACCAGCCACACGGCAAATTAATACCCCCGCCTTGTGCGGGGTTTGGTGTATGGTTTGGTAAGGCTTGATCGAACCAGCGAAGCTGGTTTGACGCCCGAGCTCCGAATTTATAGGAGCGAGGAAGAGCGACCAAAGGGAGGCCGCCAGGCGGCGGAGTGCGAAGCGCCCGCCCAAACCAGCCACACGGCAAATTAATACCCCCGCCTTGTGCGGGGTTTGGTGTATGGCTGGAGCTGAATTTGATAAATCTGTTGCCAAATTGAATAAAAAAACATATCATCAGCGCCAGAAAAGAGAGGTCTGATGAAAATTGGCGTATTTGATTCCGGCTTGGGCGGACTAGTGGTGACAAAGGCTTTCATAAACGCTTTGCCGGAATATGACTATGTATATTACGGTGACACCGAGCATTTGCCCTATGGAGAAAAAACATCTGGCCAAATATTAAACTACACGATAGAAGCTATAAAGTTTTTAATCTCACAAAATTGTGGATTAATAATAATAGCCTGCAATACGGCCACTTCAATTGCTTTGCGTTATTTACAGCAACGTTTTATCCCCTCTTTTGCACCTGATGTTAAAGTTTTGGGCGTGGTTATTCCTACCGTTGAGGAGGCCTTGCTTGATAATGCACAAAAAGTGGGAGTTGTTGCCACCAATGCCACTGTGCGCTCTCATATTTATGAGCAGGAATTGCACAAGATAAAACCGGATTTGGAGGTAAGAGAAATTGCCGCACCGGAGCTGGTCCCGTTTATTGAGACAGATAACTTTGCAGAGGCTAAAAAATCAGCAATAGAATATGCTAAAAAGTTTGAAGATGTGGATTCACTTATTTTGGGGTGCACACACTATCCGTTGCTAAAAGAATATTTCAGAGAGGCTCTGCCAAGGGTCAGAATAATATCTCAAGATGAGCTGATGGGAGCCAAATTGGCAGATTATCTGAGAAGACATATAGAGATAGATATTTGCCTGAGCCGCAACCGTGATTATAAATTTTTGGTCAGCAACTGGAATGAGCATTATCAAAAAGTAGCGGCCATGCTTTTCCCGGGGATTCCGGTTAGGGAAAAATAATGCAAAAAGTATTCTATATTTTCCGTCATGGAGAAACAGAGTATAACAAAGAGAGGCGCTGGCAAGGTTGCGGAATAGATATGCCTTTAGATGCGACAGGTGAGGCCCAGGCACATGAACTTGCCAACTTTTTGCAAGACAAAGGGTTGGAGATTGTCTATTCAAGCCCGCTCAAGAGAGCTTTGCAAACAGCTGAAGTCGTGGTTGAGAAATTACACGTTCCGCTTAAAATAATACCAGATTTAAGAGAGGGTTGCTTCGGCAAGGTTGAAGGAATGTTAAAAACAGACATTGCCAAGGCATATCCGGAGATTTTTGCCACTTGGTATGAAGAAGGCGGAACTTTGGATATAGGGTTTCCCGGCGGCGAGACCAAACGGCAGATGCAAGAGCGGATGCTAAAAGTTTTAGATGACTTGTTAAAAACTAAAGAAACGGTGATAGGTATAGCCTCGCATGGGAGCTCGATTCGCTATTTGCTGATGAAGTTTGGTCACAAGCCCTCTGCTATGAAAAACACCGCCCTTTTCAAGTTGACTTTCAAGGACGGTGTTTGGGAGTTAAAAGAATATTGATTTAATCAATAATCTCGTCAGGGTAGATCCCATACAGGTTTTGGCGAGGGATCCAACCATCGACACTGCCGAATTGGACAAGGCAGAAATTGGTATTGACGGGACATTTTTTAATTTCACCGACAACTTCGTCTTCAACCTTGGCAATAACTTTTGCGTTGTAGTCATCTTTGGCATAGATGTTGTTCTCACCGGGGGTAATGACCTTAACAAAGCGCTTTCCGGTCAGCATAGATTTATGCACCCAAGTTTCAGAACCTTGCCAATCTTTAATTTTACGCCAAAGTTCGAATTCGGCGATAATTTCGACCGGAGCAGATTTTTGCATATACACCCATTCAATCGGATATCTTGCGCCCGGGCCGGAGCGAGCATTAATATGATTAGAGCGCAATGAGGCAAAGCGCGGAAGAGCAAGCCCGGTTTCGCCGTCATCAATAAGATTCTGTGCAGAAGCATTGCCAAAAGAGAAAAGCAACAGCGCTACTGCCATAAATAAAGTTTTCATTTTGCCCCCTTTTTAATCTTTTTTTATTCTGTTGGGCTTATTATGTCAGTATTAAGTGAATAAATTGTAAAAAAATAAGAGAAGAAAGGAATTTTTTATGGACATCATACAAGTTGCGCAAGATTTAATTCGTTTTCGTTCAGAAACCGGCAACGCCAAAGAAATCAATCAAGTTATGGACTATATAAAAATTCTTTTTACCGGCACGGATGCCAAGATAGATGTTTTTGATGAAGTGGCAGGGGCGCCGGTAATATTCATCAGAAACACGGATTCAGAAGCCTTTGATGCTTTGGTTTTGGGGCATATAGACGTGGTTGCTGCCTCAGAAGAGATGTTTACGCCGCAAATCAGAGACGGTAAGATGTATGGGCGCGGCACCTTAGATATGAAATCTTTTGCAGCAGTGGCTCTAAATTCTATGGAGCATGTTTTGAAAAATAAATTACCGATAAAGTTTGGGGTAATATTGTCTTCAGATGAAGAAAAAGGCAGCAAGGGGACACAAGCATTTTTGGCCGCCCATCCGGAAATAAAATCGACAATAGTTTTGGACAATGATGTCGGCGGTGATATCAGTAAGCTTATTGTTAAATGCAAAAACCCCGTGTTTGTGAAGCTGATTGCCAAAGGGCAGGCGGCTCACGGCTCTCGTCCGTGGGAAGGTGTAGATGCCAATGAGATAATGGTTGAAACCATAAATAACTTACGCAAATCTTTTCCCTATTATTCAAAAGACGGCAAGCAGCCCAAAGACAAGTGGATAGATACCTTGCACGTGGCCAAAATCAATGGAGGTGAGGTTTCAAATGTCATTTGCAATTATTGCGAGGCTTTGTGTGATATTCGTCTAACCGAAAACAGTAGTGTAGAGGACTTAAAAGCCAAATTGGATAAGGCCATGGCCAAAGGCTGTGAGTATAAAATAGTTTCATCATCAACCCCGGTTGTGATGAGAGAGGATAATCCCTATATTTTGGATTATAAGGCGTTTGCCGAGAATATATTGGGTCGTCCGCTGAGCTTTGAATATGAGGGAGGCGCCACCGATTCCAGAGAATTTGCCGTCAAAGGTTCCACGGTTATCATGCATTCGGGCAGCGGCGATGGCATGCACGCAGAAGGTGAGTATGTTGAAATCGATTCGGTTTTGAAGATAGCGGATATTCAGATAAGATTTCTTGAGAAATTAGCAAGTGAGCGCTAAAGACAAAACCCCGCCTTAAAGGCGGGGTTTTGTTTGAAAAAGATGGCGCCAGCGGCGGGACTCGAACCCACTACCCACAGTTTAGGAAACTGTTGCTCTATCCTGATGAGCTACGCCGGCAACACCTTTTTTGATTAGCCTCAAAATGATTAAAAAGCAAGCAAATTTTTAGTCCACATACAAGACTTGATTGCTGCCGCTGACACATTGTTGGGTGATGGTGCCGCTGGATTTTGAAACAACGGCAAAACATTGCTTATCATCAGCCGGGGTGTAGTAAACTGTTTGTGTTTGCGGAGCGGTTGAGGCGCCAATGGCAAATCCGATAAGCCCGGTTGAAAGAGCCAATAACGGTGCTCCAAAATCCCCATGATGATGTTTGTGAATAACAACTGGAGCCGGGCGGTGGTGCGGCCGATGGAAGGGCTTTGCGGCAACGGGTGTCGCCAGCAAAGATAAGGCAGTCAGAGAGAGCAAAAACTTTTTCATGGCATAATCCTTTTCTGTTATAAGTTGCTTCTACCCACTAAAACGAAAGGGAAATAAAAAAGTTCAAAGTTTTTTATTTTTTAGAGAAGTCGCACTCTTCTCCGTGAGCATTAAGAATGCCGATAGCTTGGAGATAAGAGTAGATAATGGTGGAGCCGACAAATTTCATGCCGCGTTTTTTTAGATTTTTCGAAATGGTGTCAGAAAGGGGTGAGGTTGTGCGCAAATTATAAGGCTCAATGATGATTTTGTTATTGGTAAAACCCCAAATATAGGTATCAAAAGAGCCAAATTCTTTTTTTATTTTTTGAAAGATGCGAGCATTTTCAATACTGGCAACAATTTTTAATTTGTTACGAATAATATTGGGGTCTGATAGAAGTTCTTGAATTTTGGCCTCATTATAATGAAGAATTTTTTTCAGGTTAAAGTTATCATAAGCTTTGAGAAAAGCTTCTCTTTTATTCAGAACACATTCCCACGAAAGCCCGGCCTGAAAACCCTCCAAAATAAGCAACTCCAGCAATTTTGTGTCATCATGCTGAGGGACGCCCCATTCTTCATCATGATATTTGACATATAATGGATTGCGAATATTAAGCCAGGCACATCTGTTCATAAATTTTCTCTTAAGCTAAGGAAACTGACAAGTTGATTAGTACAACAAAACTGAGAGCAAGACAAGGGATTCTTATATAATACAAATAGGGAGGGATTACTCTGCGCTGACGCTTGAGTTGCACGGGCGCTCATTCGCCAAGGCTCACCGGCGCGCTCTCGCTCGCCTTTCGCTGGTAGTCGAACCCTCTTCTCCGAGGGTTCAAATCCCACCAATCCTTTTGTATTTACAACAAAACCCTGCACAAGGCAGGGCTTTCTTGTAAATGGCGGATAGGGAGGGATTACTCTGCGCTGACGCTTGAGTTGCACGGGCGCTCATTCGCCAAGGCTCACCGGCACGCTTCCGCTTGCCTTTCGCTGGTAGTCGCCCCCTCTTCTCCGAGGGTTCAAATCCCTCCAATCTCTCAGTATTTACAACAAAACCCTGCACAAGGCAGGGCTTTCTTGTAAATGGCGGAGTAGTAAATCTCAACGGTATTAAGCATACTAAAGCTTCACATTGCTCAAGCCAAATAACAGGGAATCTACAGGGAATTTCACCACGTTTTTCTCCTCCGCACCATCATGTTTACCTTGAATTGCTTAGCTTATCCCAACATCCTTCCCAAAATTATCAGGGAATTTAAAATTAAATACAGGGAAAATTTACAATTAGTGATTGCTTTTTGCAAACTACAATAGTAACAATATATATTATTAATTATCTAAAAAATTAGGAAACAAAAATGAGTTTTCAAACGCCTTTAACAATTAAAAAAGCCCTAGAAAGAATAGATAAGAGAGAACTATTACTACCTGCAATCCAAAGAGAATTTGTATGGAGTACGGATGATATAGAATTATTATTTGATTCTCTAATGTGTAATTTTCCAATAAACTCATTCCTTTTCTGGAAGGTAGATAATGCTGAGAATAAAAATCAGTATAAATATTACCAATTTCTAACTAAATATATTGAATATTACCACGAAACTGCTGATTCTTTTAATACAAATGGAGTAAATGACTTTTGTGCTGTACTGGATGGGCAACAAAGACTAACAGCGTTATATCTTGGGCTAAAAGGATCTTATGCATATAAAAGGCCCTACGGCCACTGGGATAATTTAGATAACTATCCAGAACGAAAATTATATTTAGATATCTGTAAAAAATATAAAGAATATACAGAAGAAGAACATAAAAATATTGCTGAATATGATGATGAAAGAGAATATGGCTTCTACTTTTTAACAGAACAAGAGTTTAATAACTTAGGTGGCTCCTCACGTTTCTTTAAAGTAGGAGACATTTTAACAGAAAAATACAAAGATGTATCACGCCTTATAAAAACATTAGAAGAACAGTTTCCCAACAACAAATTTGCTCATGATACCATAGCAAAGTTATATGACATTATTTATAACAAACCTTTAATCAACTATTATCTTGAAGAAACAGAAGATTATGATAAAGCACTAAAAATCTTTATAAGAACAAATAGCGGAGGAGAAAAATTATCTTTTTCAGATCTGCTAATATCTACAATTATTTCAACTTGGACTTCCGTTGATGCAAGAACAGAATTTAATAATTTAGAAAAAGAAATAAAAAACATGGGATTTTATAATTTTTCGAAAGAATTCATTGTTCGATGCGCTCTCCTCGCTTATAGTAAAGATATAAAATTTAAAGTTAATAATTTATCTTCTGAATGTTTATTTCAATTTGAAAAAGAATGGGATTCTGAAGGAGGGTTAAAGGCTACAATTAAAGAAGCTTTTACATTATTAAAAAATTACGGCCATAATGATAATACAATTACATCATACAATGCAATTGCCTTAATTGTTTATTATTTAAATCACTCTGGAAAAACCAAACAATTTTGTGATAAGGTGGCGTATAAACAAGATAGACTTATTATTTTAAAATGGCTAAATATTGTATTTCTTAAAAAGATATTTGGAGGCCAATCTGATTCAATTTTAAAAGAGATTCGTGATGTAATACAAAGATCTAAATCTCGTAACTTTCCTCTAGAAGAAATAAAAGAGAATCTAGAAGGAAAAAGAAAATCATTAAAAGTTGATAATGAATTTATAGAGAGCTTATTGTTTGAACAAAAGGAATCTAGATATGCCTTTCCAATTTTATCTTTACTATATGATGGTTCAGATTATAGAGCAACAAAGCACAAAGATCACCTTCACCCCGAATATTGCTTTAGCAAAAAAGAACTTAAGAAACTAAATCTGTCAGAGGATGACCTCAAATTCTATCAGGATAAAAACAACTGGAATAGCATTCTAAATCTCCAATTACTTTATGGCAATGACAACGAAGCAAAAAATAAAAAATCTTTAGAAGAATGGATAGAAAAAAACAATATAAATTGTAAAGAACAGCTAATCCCTTCTAAATTTGTCGATATTAAAGACTTTCGCAAATTTATTGAAGAACGCAAAAAAATCCTTACACAAAGGCTATTAAAAGCTTTTGAATAAAAATATAATTCAACATAGAGCAAAGATCAGATTTCTTTATCTTCTTTTAAGTCAATACCAGGAAGAGATAATAAACAGCTAATTTTTGTTCTTGGATATTTTAGATTATTCAACGTTTGTAAACTAGCAGAAAAAAATACTTGTTTTCTAGCTCTTGTAACCGCCACATAAAAAAGGCTAAGAATATCAATGTAGCGACAATAAAACTTTTGATCCATATTGCTACTTTTGTTTAAACATCTATTACAATCATCATGGTTTGCTATTTCCGGACATACACTACATAAAGATTGCCAATTAGGAAAACTATTTCGCTCCATATCAGGAAGTAAAATATAATCCCATTCCAATCCTTTTGCACCATGCACCGTTGTAACTACAATTTTTTCTTCCAATAGTTCCATAGATTGTTTTAAGGAATTATTTGATAATACATCAATTATTAGCTGATATTTTTCTTCATTATTAAGATAAATCTTATTTGTGATATCAGAAAAAAACACTTTTAACAATTTTATTAAAGATGATATTTCATCTGTCATGTGAGCATCATAAAAAGCAGAAACTTTTTCGTAAATTTGAGATAAAAAAGATTTGCGAATAGTTTTTAATTTACTTTTGTTATAACTATCTATAAATATTTCCAATACATCTTTATGAAATTTTTTATAAGAATAACTTTCTTCGTTGAATAATCCATTAAAATAATCAATTGAGTTACTAGCTAAATAATCCAAGATATAATTTAAATTTTTTGTTCGGGATTGAATTAAAATTGCTATTTTGCATCCTTGATAATGATTTAATAAATAAATTAATTTTGATTTTATATAGACTGCCTCATCGTGCTGTGTATAATACAAATTACAAGGAACAACCGCATTTTGAGTGATAATTATAGAATTGCCTTTACTATTTTCTCTAATGTTTTTATCTAATTGCAGCATATTCGGATTATCTTTAAACCGATAATTTGTTGTTATTTTAAATATATTCATAGAATATTTTGCACATGCTTTTTCCATTAAACCTGGAACAGCACCTATAAAACCATAAATTCTTTGTAAAGGATCTCCCATAAACAGAAGAGAAGTTTTTTCTGTTATCAGTTGTCTAAGTATTGCCCAGCTAATACTACCAGTATCTTGAAATTCATCAATTATTATATAAGGAAATAGTTTTTGATAAAACTGTAATATTCCACTATATTGACTTAAAAGTTTCAATGTAAGTAATAATATGGCATTATATGTAATATGATTATTTGGCAGAAACTTATACTTTATTAAAGCAATATACTTCTCAAAATTTTCATTCAAGTAACCATAATTATTATCTTTGATACATTGAGAATAAGTACTTAAAAAATCAGCTTCTGACATAAGTAGCCCTATGTCTAACTGTGTTAATTCATCGGTTTCTGCATCATCATCTATAGAAAATTGGTTTAATTGCAAAAGATTATCATTTAATAAATACCCATATCGACTTAGAATTCTACGCGAAAAGCCATGAAAATTAGTAACTATGATTTTATCTTCTAAATCGTGAATATTTCTTATTAACTTAGGTACATTTTCAAAAACTTCTTTTTTTATTTTGTAAGCAGCATTTACACCAAATGTTAATATCAAAATTTTTTTATTTACAGGAATCTTATTTGTACTAAGCAAATAAGCTATTTTACTAACTAATGTCTTTGTTTTACCGCACCCTGCTGATGCTTCAACAAGGATTCGTTTTTCTTGAGAAAATATGATATCAAGTTGCTCCCTATCATTTTGATGCATTTCTTTTAACTTATCTTCAATACAAGACATTATTCGACTGCCTTAAGAATAGCGTTTTTGTAACATTCTGGAATACACACTTCGGGACAACGCTCGCCAATACACTCTCCAAATACAACAGTTTTATTATTTTGAAAAAATGAAACATACATATATTTTAAAATTTCATCTGGATATTGGTATGAAGCGAATTGGTAATCTTGTTCTTCTAATGGAGGATTTAGTGCGTACTGCTTATTAAGTTTAGCAACAGAACTTCTTTGAATTATATTACACCTATAATCATTCTGAATAACCTTTAGAACTTCAATTCCGTCATCATTATATAAATTAAAAACTATTTCACTATCAAAACATTTAGTTTGCGTAACAAACATATAATCTTTAAAATGTGTAATATCTTGATCTTTATTACCTCTTTGATATTCATCATATTTATCTTTATCAAAAATAAGTATAGGTTGTATATTAAATTTCTCAAACAAATAAGCTAATGGAAAAATACTATTAGCGCCAGATGCCTTTACGATAGCAACACCATAATCATCCAAATTGATTTTTAATGTTTTTGCAAAGCTATACAAGGCGCCCTGTTCACTATCACCTTCCACTAATATAACTTTTTTTGCAAACAAAGCCTCTTTAACGTAGGTTAGTGCTTTATACCAATGTTTTTCTTCCGATGTTATTGAAATATCGGCACCACATACAGCTTTTACTTTGGATTCATCTTTATATAAACGAATGATTTGTTTATAGTTATTTTCGACAATTTCTCTGGAATGGGTTGTCAGCAATATTTGAGCAGAAAAATGATCAATATCAAATAGTTCTTTTATAATTGCATTAAAATCATCATCTTCTCCTTTTGCAATCTTTTTGATATTGTACAATATGCTTCTTTGTAAAAAAGGACTTAGATGTATCTCAGGTTCATCAAAAGTAATAATACAGGAAAATGTTTTATTATCAGGCAATCCTTTTTTTTCAGAATATCTTAAAATTTTTTCTAAAATAGATAATAAAATAAGTATATTAAACTGTACTCCATATCCTGAGCACTCTAAAGGAATGTTCCCTGCTTCGTATAGATCAAAAATTTTGGGTAATAATTCATCTGCATTATTAGATACATCTGATTTTATATTAAACTTATTAAAACACGTAAGTTTTTCAAGAATCCCTATAATATAATCATTTAATGAGTTTATATTTTCTTCTACAAGATATAATTTAGAAGCATTTTGAGATAAATACCTTCTTATAATATAATTTAAAAATGCTCCTACACCTTTACTCTTTTCAAAAGTTATTTCTGTTTTAGGATTTCTTAAAGAATCATATACAATCACATTTAAATTATTAATTATATCTGCTCGTGAAATAGAGTTTCCACTTTCTTTGTGTCTATAGTTAATATAATCATCAGGAGTTGCTTGCTCTGCGATAATATTAACTAAATGATGGTCGTCTGGATCAAAATAATCATCAAAAGCACCTAATTCTTCATCCGAGAGTTTTAATGTAAAAGAAATAACCAGTGGCTTACTTTTATCATAAAAATCTATTTCATCAAATTTCTTACCCGTTAATACAGATGTAATAGCATATAATAAATTTGATTTTCCAATATTGTTTTCACCAACAATTGAACAAATTTCATCAGAGAAAATCGTTGATATTCCTGACAAATTTCTAAAATTTTCAATAGTCAATTTTGATATTTTCATAAATTAACTCCTAGTAATAGAGAATGAAACTTATTCAATTTCATTCATCTCTTCAAATAGATACGGAGCTACAGAGATTTCCTTTTGTTTTTCAACTTTTCTTTTAAATGCCTCTATATTTTTACTAATCTCCATAAGAGCTGAAACCCTACCAATCTGTAAAATAAGGATATTTCTTCCCTCTTCAGTTAACCACCTATGAAACTGAGCAATTCTTTTTCCATCTTTTTTTATATTCTTCTTATTAAGTTCTTCTTTTATATATCCGTGTTCTATTGGCTCATACACATATTTATTTATAAAGTTTCCATAATACATCGGCCTTTTACGAGAAATAGTGATTCCGTTATTATAAAGACGATCTAGTTCAGCAAAAAAAGCATCCGGAAATGTTTTAATCCATTTTTGTAAACCTTCTTCAATATATTTTGCTAACAATATCCTTAATGCATCGTGTTTTCTGTCATATTGGTAACCTGTTGCTTCGTCAATTAATGCATCTATACCAACTTGAGCAAAAGCCATTAATAGAATTTCAGATTTCTCTGCAAGTTTCTTTTGTGAAGCTGTTAATTGGTTGTCTCTACGTGCATTGAGATAAACTTCACACATTTTAGGTAATATACTGGCCAAATAACCTGTTTTTTCTATAGACCCATCAATATATGTGATTGGGGTGGCCTTCTCAATAACTTCTGAAGTTATATATTTTTCTAAGTTTTTTGCGGCCAAAAATGGAGGTATTTTTGTTCCTTCAATTTCGAGCCTTGAATTCATACCTTTTCTAGTTCGATCAAAAGCATTAAATATAGATGTTGCGGTTAAAACTCTCCGACCATCATCTAATACAGCACAATCTATTTCTACATCGCCAATAGGAAGCACTCCAGTATATAGAGCCTTAGGAAAATTGCTTTCATTAGTAGCACTTTTTTGCCATCTTGATTGTGCCGCTTTTATTGCTATCTCTCTACGTTGTTCTGATGATAATTTTTTTGCTCTAACCTTACCACCTTTAATTTGATTTACATTCATATTTATACCTCTTTTTATGCTTGCTGATATTTTTTATATTGCATGCTTGCTATGGAGTCAAGAATTTTTCTTTTAACTAATTTAATGATTGTGTTTTCAATAATCGCCAGTATAATTTCAATATATTAGTAAAAACAACATAGGAAATAGCTATGACTGAGGCAGAAAAAAGAGAAATACTAGCAAAAGCAAAGGATTTTTTTAGAGAGAAAATTGTTGATAATCATAAAAGGAATACAGAAAAATTAGGTAAATTATCGGCTTTTCAACCGAATCCTTTTTTAGAAAAATATCTAGCAAACTTTGCTTTTGGTAATTGTGACGCTTCTAGCATAGCAAAGGCTTTAGTATATCCTAGGGTTTTAGGTACTTCAATAAACACTACGTTCGGTACACAAATGCAAGCCTTCTGTAAAGATGTACTTAGCGGTTTTGCATCCACAACTCCTGGAATAGACATTGAATTTGTCGATCAACTTGATGGCCGACGTAAATATTGCCAAATAAAAGCTGGCCCAAATACCATTAATAAAGATGATATTACAACCATTAAAAATCATTTTGAATCTATTCGTCGTATAGCCCGCACCAATGGTTTACGCGAATTTAATGCTGATATTGATTGTATTGTTGGTGTTTTTTATGGAAAAAGTGATGATTTATCACAAATGTATCGGACAATTGATCGTTCGCATCCAGTATATGTCGGCAAAGATTTTTGGCACCATTTAACCGGGGATCCCAGCTTTTATGATGAATTAATAAATGAAATTGCGTCTCTTGCAACAGAGGTCGATGGAACCGAATTATTAAATAATGTAATTAGGCAGCTATCTACAGAAATAGAAGAAAAATATAATCAATAACGATATTTTAACTTATCTACAGCTATTCTAATAACCCTTGCATATATGCAAGGGTTATTTTATGGTTCTTTTATTGAATCAAGGAGTGTTACAATGCAGTTATCTATCCATGAAGTTAGCCAAAAACTTAATCTTTCAATTGATACAATCAGACGATGGGAAAAAAAAGGTCTTATAAAAGCAGAAAGATCGGATAAAAACCATAGAATTTTTGATGAAGATGAAGTAAAAGCACTTCTAAAAAAATTAAACGACAAATCTGAAGCAGAATTTAAAGTATTAAAAAACAAAACACCATCCCCTTATACTGCAATAGAATTATTTGCTGGAGCCGGAGGAACAGCTTTAGGCTTTGAAAATGCTGGTATTCACCATGTATTGTTAAATGAATTTGATAAAAACTGCATAGAAACATTAAAACATAATTTCCCTAAAGGTACAAACATCATTCATGCTGATGTCCATAATGTAGATTTTACATCTTGGAAAAATAAGGTCGACATCGTTCAGGCCGGTTTTCCATGTCAAGCTTTCAGCTATGCTGGAAAAAGTATGGGATTCGAAGATACAAGAGGAACCTTATTTTTTGAATTTGCTCGTTGTGTTAAAGAAACCATGCCCAAAATTGCTGTTGGTGAGAACGTCAAAGGATTATTAAAACACGATAACGGCAGAACGCTTCAAACTATGGTAAATACTTTAACGGAACTTGGTTATAATGTAAGATATAAAGTACTTAGAGCACAATATTTGGATGTCCCTCAAAAAAGAGAGCGATTAATTATAATTGGAATTAGAAAAGACTTAGATATACCTTTCATTTTTCCCAAAGAAAAAAATTATACCGTTTCTTTAAGATCAGCATTAAAAAATTGCCCAAAATCTGAAGGACAAAGCTACCCTAAAAGAAAAGCTGAGATTCTCTCACAGGTTCCAGAGGGAGGATACTGGCGAGATCTTCCGATAGGGTTACAAAAAGAATATATGAAAGGAAGTTTTTACCTTTCTGGAGGAAAAACAGGTATGGCAAGACGTCTTTCCTGGGATGAACCCAGCCTAACTCTAACCTGTGCACCGGCACAAAAACAAACAGAACGATGTCACCCAGAAGAAACTCGGCCATTGACTATTAGAGAATATGCAAGGATTCAATCTTTTCCAGATACTTGGGAATTTAAAGGATCTATGGGGGCTCAATACAAACAAATCGGTAATGCAGTACCAGTTAATTTAAGTTATCACATCGGTCGCTGTTTAATTGCTATGCTTGATAAAAACTACGACATCAAAGACGCTATTATTGAGGATAACATTTTGGATGTAAAAACCTTAGATAAAGTAGCTTAAGTATCAATTTATATTCAGTATCTTATTCAACAGTAAATATTCCCCGTAAACAGACGAAATTAATCTGCTGGAAACCTATGGTTTGTCTATACGCATTAGCGCAAAAGGATGTCATGGAATACTTTTATCTTCACCACTAAGTGAACTTGAGGTTTTCTGTAAGAAATATAATAAACATACATCATATTTCTTAAAAGAAATAATATTTCCTCAGCATAAATTTAATCATTTCTTTTGACATTTTATTACACGTTGTTAATATGAAATCGGCTCAAAAGTGAGCTGGGACTTTACAATCCCTCATAAAGCGGTCTGAATTAGAGAAGACAGACCGAAATCAAAAAACACTTCTCCTAGTCTAATGACTGGGAGATGATGTTATGTTCAGGCATTTTGCTAAAAGCATCATGCTGTCTTTATGCAGTTGTAAACTCCCAGTCGCCAAGATCCCGGCGACTGTTTTTTTATACCATTAGCGTCAAATTCTGTCGGATATGTAAGGTATTTTGATTATGTTCTGCAAAAAAATAAAGGAGGTAATTATGGCGGATGTCATTTCAACTGCAATAAGTGAAGCAATTAAAAGATTAAAAGCGGAAAATGCAATATTTACGCTTGAGGCTGATTTTCAGTTTAGCTTGGCGTGGAAACTAAAAGAAATTTTAGGCGAAACGGCAAAAATCATTTTGGAATATCCTTATCGTGAGAAAGAGGGTACTCGTATAAAATATATAGATATTTATGTTGATACGCCTGATGAAATCTCGTTTATCGAATTAAAATATAAGACTACAGCAAAAGAAATTACACGGTACGGTATTAATTTGACATTAAAAAATCACTCCGCCCAAGATTTTGGAAGATTATTGTTTGTTCAGGATATAGAAAGATTAGAGGGAATCCGTAACATAACATCAAAAAAGATGAACAATTTTTGCCTTTTTCTGACTAATGACAAGGTTTATTGGGAAAGAGAAAAGGGAGAAAAGAAAGAAACTATTGATGAAAAATTTTACCTTGCAAAAAATATTGAGGCAGGGCCAAAAGTTTTTTCACCAAAAAATGATAAATATAAGAAAAAAGTGTCAACAAACGAATATGAATGTCATTGGTGCGAGTATTTAAATAATTTTAAACTTTTAATGATAAAAGTAAAACCCGCGGAAAGGTAGGAATACGGTTATGAATTACGGCAAGATGTTAGACCTGTTTGACTTGGCAATGAAAATGCAGGAAAGTTCAGACGGGATTTCTCTTGCCGATATTTGTCACGATTTTGATGTTTCGCAACGTACCGCAGAAAGAATGCGAGACGCTTTGCTTCGCTATTTTCCACAAATGGAAGAAGTCTATACTGGAGAAAAAAGAAAACGCTGGCGAATTCCTCAACGGACTTTAAATTCCTTAATTGCGTTTTCTCCGGAAGAAATTTCAGCCCTGCAAACGGCAATAAGTTACCTTAAGCAAAATAGTTTGGACAATAAAGCCGCTTTATTGGCAAAGGTTGAGCTTAAGCTGAAAAACTTGATGAAGCCGGAACAAAAACGCAGGGTCGAGGTTGATGCGGAGGAGTTAATAAAAGCGGAAGGGCTGGTTTTGCGTCCCGGTCCAAAAATAAAAATAGATGCCCAAATTATAGATACCATTCGGCAGGCAATTTTAAGCTGCCATCAGGTCAGATTAAAATATAAAAGCAAAATGGACGGCAGAATTTTTGACTATAACCTGATTCCGTACGGTTTTTTATATGGACAGAGGGCACATTATTTAGTTGCTAAGCATAGCGACGGCTGGGATTCCGGGAAAGCACACAATTTTTCTTTATCGCATATTTTAGAAGCCGACATTTTGCCGGAAACTTTTACTAACGATGATTTTAATTTGGAGGCGTATGCCCAAGAATCTTTTGGGGCTTGGCATGAAAAGCCTTTTGACGTGGAATGGCTCTTTAGTCCGAAAGTGGCAGAAGAAGCCAAAACCTTTATCTTCCACCCCAACCAAACTTTTATCGAAAATCCTGATGGCAGTCTGACAGTTAAATTCCGAGCCGGCGGAAAATTGGAAATGGATTGGTTTCTTTATACTTGGGACGATGAGGTTAAGGTTATAAAACCCAAAAAATAAAATGCCGGATAATAAGCAATCAAACTTATAAACACCTTTAACATCCCCTACTAATTATAATTTAAAATGTAGTGGTTGTAGTAAATCTCTGTGTAAGCTGTTAAGTATTTTTTTATACACATATTATTAAATTGAAAAGCAATGCTGTTGATGAAAAAAGTTATATTTTTCATACGGATAACATAAGGAAATTTAATATATCAACTTATTCATATCATGTTAATTATCTTATCAGACAGTGTATAAAAATGGAAAAATTTTAGAATTATGGTATCAAAAAAATATATCTGTAATTAATTTGTTTCTTCCTTGCTTTTTTCGTATAAAACATCAATCAATTTAACCATAGCATATGTATCTTGGTAACAATAGTCTTCCAAACCTTTAAATAGGATTTTTTCTTCTTCGTCAGATAATGTTCCGGTCAAAAAAGCAAGGTATAAGCCGTCATATAATCAGATTTTGATAAAAACATATTTTAAACTCCTCAACACCATATTTATACCTGTTTGGGTGGCAAGAAGCAATAATTATAGTTCTATGGCGTTATGGTTTCGAAATAACAGCCTTTTTCTTGCCAATATTCCTTATAAGTCTCATCGTTTTTAATGTTACAGAGGTAACCTCTCCAAAAATTAAATTTTTCACAATTAAGCAGGTCGAGCAGTTCGCTTTTTTCTTGCTCGGACATATTCTTAAAACAGTCCGACTCTACTTCATCTTCAATTATTAAATTATTTGCCGTGTAGAGTTCTTTTTCTGTAACTTTAGGATTTTTTATGCGGATGCTGAAAATAGATTTATATTTCTCTGCCCAATAAGGAGACCGAAGAGGAACTCCTAAATACTTCTTATTTTTTGTAGCAACACAAACGTGAACATGCGGATAACGAAAAGGCATTTCATTATCTTCAGTAAAAAGCGTGAATGTCCGTTTCTTAGTTTCGGATTTATAATAAGGCTGTGCCAATGCTATAATACGCATATTATAGGCATGATGAAGAGATGCCCATTCTGGTTTTTCATTTGTAAAAAGACAAATGCCCTCATGCGTATCATATTCTTTAATATGAAAACCATACCAGCAATCAGGAAACCATGTCCGAATAAATTTTTCTAATACAGTATGATTGATTACAACACAATGTAACAGACGTCCATTATTTTCTATCGTATAAGAATTATAAGAGTCGTCTAATCCGCCAAGCACTTTTCGGGCATGCTGATGATCGGTAAATTCGCTATTCCACGCATAGACATCTTTTCCGTTGGTAAATATTCGCAGCATTACACAATGTTTAATCAAATTGATAAGCTGTTTTCGGCTTTTAATTTTATAAATCATGGCTTTGTTCCTTAATTTTTTAATTATATTATGGAAAGTCGCCAATTTTTGACGTTAATATTCATCTGCGTGCATGATTGTTAAAACCCTATTTGTAATAGAAGTGTTGCTCGGGTCTGGACTGTGATATAAAAAATTAATGTCGTAATAATCAATCTTCCAAAAATAAATGTCGTTTTGGAATTTGATACTTCCGAAATCATGTTCTCCGTAAGGGTCGTTTTCTTTTGTAAAGTCATTAAACTGTTTTACACGGTCAAATAATTCTCTTTGGGCTTCGGCAGACAGCATTTGAACTTTTTGAGTTATCATTACACGTCCACCTAAAAAGCTTTTTCTAAAATTGTCATTAAGTTCTTTTATTATCTTTTTTGTCATTACTCTCTCCTGAAATAAGTGAAGCCCCAATTTTATATTGGGGCTTCCGTGGTACATCACCTGCAAGAAAGGAAAATTGTAAGGTAAATTCTGGCAGATGTTATATAAGATTCTCAGCTTTGCTCGGCCATAAGGGCATTCATTTCTGCCAAAACTGTATTTCGTTGTTTGGCTGTTAAATAGTCGTTAGGGTCGATAATTTTAGGCGTAGGAATGCCAAATTCCTCTGCAACCATAATTAAAGCCCGAATATCATCTTTTTTGTATAAGAAAAAAGCATCACTGATGAAAAAGTTCCAGTTGCTTAGCATTGAATAACACTCTTCCGCCTCAAGCATTTCTAAATTGGTAACCGGTTTAATGCAAGAATTGCCCTTATATGGAATAGGAGCAAATTTTAATAGATAAGGAGCTATTCTTGCTTTACTGCTCTCACTCCATGTATTCCGGCCGGACAGTCGAATTTCCAGAACAATATTGATAAGTTCCTGCTTGTCTTTATCATTAAATAAAGGTGCATAATATTTAGCGGCGTCATTATTAATTTCACAGCTAAGGACATACCAAAACAGTTTGTTAAGATTTAATTTTATTTCCTTGTTCATTGTCAGTTCCTTTCGTTTTGGATTAGTGTTTTGAATACTAATGGAAGTAAGATTATCTAAAACGGAATATCATCCTCCGATGATTCTATATCGTCAAAAATACCATCTACCATGTTACAAAAAATTTTTACCGTTCCCGTAAATGCTTGTTTATTTTTCGCTATTATAATCTCACATTCATTTTCCGTTTTACGATACTTCTTTTCCCAACGTTTCATTCGATGGTCAAAATGGTTTTTTGTTTCATTTGACTTTTTTTCTGGGTATTTCATTGTCAAATAGTAAGATTCGCGGTACAAAAATAAAATTTTATCACAATAAGGGGATAGTTTAATTGCCGAATCAACATCAGATAATAGCGGGCGTTTATCGGAGCGTCTTTCAAGATTTCTGCTTAACTTGCCTAGAACTAAAATGGGAACATTAAGCTTTTGGGCTATATCCTTTAATCCTTGCAAGGTGATATAGGACAGTTGGGGGTGTAATGAGTTTTTGAAAGAAAATAATAAAAACTCATCAATAACAATAAAACCGATTTTTGAACAGCCGCTAATTTTTTTTATTTTATTTTTTATGGAATCCAAAGACAGGCTGGAATCATCACATATATAAAGAGGTAATTTTCCTAGTTCTTTACCAATATTTGCTACCGTTGCAAATTCTTCATAAGATTTGCTTCCATATTTGTATGTATGTAAATCAAACCAATTTGTACCGGTAATTTTTTCAGCGATAATCCGCTGGAGCTGACACAAAGTAAAAGACGGAGCTTCTGAACTAAAATACAGAACACATTTATTATCCATGTTCATGTTATCCTCTTTCAAAAATGATTGTGCTACTTTATAAGAAAGATTCATTGCAAAAGATGTTTTGCCCATACAGGGACGAGAGGCGAGTAAAATAATTTCTCCACCTCTTAGACCTTGTAATTTGTTGTCTAGAGTCTTTATTTCTGTAGAAAGTCCTATAATTTTATCAGGATTTTGATATTTATAATCCAACCTTTCTAAATAAGATTGGATTATTGCAGAAATATGTTCCGAACAATTTTTTTTATCATAACTCTTCAAAATTTTCTGTTCTACCCTTTTAAGACCTAACATCCATTTATTCAAAAACATTACTTTTACCCCGTTTCGTTTTTTCATTGCTTTTGACGATATAATGCATTGACGACAAAATCTGACGTGGATATGTAATGCTCATAAAAAAGAATTATTCAAGCTAAAAACGCCTATAATTAAAAAATATTGTTGGACGAGCTGAAATATTGCTGTTTGTATTGGATGTCCCAATAATTCCAGTGTACACAGTTTTCACGGGCGGCGATGGAATGGCAACAACAGCCGCTTGCCGTAAAGAATGTTTATGCTCTTCAAAATACCCTATTGCCTGACTCAAAGCATCACATTGATCTTTAAATAAAGATCTCGGAAAAGTTAAGAACTCATCTTCAAAACTTTTGAACCAAGGTTCATATTGTCCTGGAAACAATAACTCACCTTGTTCGGTTTTTAATGCGACAATATCAAAACGCTGTTCCTTAGAACTTTTACATGAAACAGGTATTAAATTTGTTATCTTACCTTTCAAAGTTTGACAAAGTGAAATCCCGGAAGATGCATTTTCAACCAAAGTTATTATCTTGCCTGACATTTTACCTTCATATTTATCAGACAGTTCCTTAACCTTTCTTGTCAAACTAGGAAAATCAAGTCTGCCGCGAAACACTTCAAGCAGGTAATACTTTTGATCTTTTCCAACTCCAATCACCACACATGCAGAGTAAGCATTCGTTTCTGTAGTTTTAGACGCTGTATCCCATGATAAAATAATTTTACTCAACTTTGGCAGTTCTTGATAGGTCGTTATCCATTCCTGTTTAATCATTCCGCTGCCGATAGGCATTGGATTCTGCTGATACTGCGCAGAAAATACAAAAGGGCTCATCGAATTGCGATAACTGTTTACAACTTTTTCGCCTTCGCGTTCCGGATGCAGCAGCTCACCTTTTTTTCGCTTATATATCACTATTTTTCCGGTAATATGATTTTTTATTTGCCATTCTTCATCTTTTACGGCTATCAACGGCAAGACGATAGACTTAAAATCAGGATCGTTCTCAAACAGAAAACCAGATAAATCATGAGCATGCAAACGCTGCATAACCACAAGTATTCTCCCTGTATTTTTATCATTAAGCCTAGAGTTAACGGTATTTCCATAGAGTTCATTAACTTTTTCTCTCTGTATATCAGAAAAAGCCTCAACCGGTTTCAACGGATCGTCTATAATAATCCAATCAGCGCCGCGGCCGGTTACTCCTCCTGAAATTGTCACAGCAAACCGTCCGCCGTGCTTGGTTGTTTCAAAATCCATACTAGATCTCCTATCTCCCCGAATTCTTGTCTGAAAGAAAAGTTCTTTATACCAGTCTGTTTCCATAATGGTTCTACAATCCGTAGCTAATTTGGAAGCCAGATCCTCCCCATAGCTGATGCACATAATTTTAGCCGACGGGTTATGCCCTAGAATAAATGCAGGCAAAGCTATAGAACATATGACAGATTTTAAATATCTTGGGGGAAGATTGATTATCAACTTCTGATTCTCACCTTCAATCATACTTTGGATTTGATCGCATAATAAATCTATATACATGCCATTTATAAATTTTTCCGAGGGGTTTAATTCATAAAAACACTTCTGTACAAAGGTTGAGAAACTTTGACGGAAGACTGCATTCTTCACCAAATTTTTATCAGTCATTTCTATTCTCCTGTTTATTTTGTTCTAAAAACTGTTGTAAAATTTCCTCATCTTTTAGAGACAATTTGCTTGTTTCTAAGGATTGCTCTTCTTTCATGTCCAGCTGCATCATGTATGGGAAAAGTGCCGCAATGGCCTTGATTTCGCCTTTTACCGCAGCATTGACCAGCTGCATCAGCATTGCCTGCTTTTTGGTAATGCTGACGGTCTTACCCTCTTGCTGAATTTTGATTTTCTGTTCCAAAACTGCATCCAGAAGTTTGAGCGTATTTTTGCTTCCTTTCGGCCTTCCAGCCGGATTACCCGAACACCCCTTCTGAAATCGCGAATGTTTGGGCGGATTTTTATAGCCGCTTTCACTCATTGATTTTCTCCAATTTTTCTTGCAATAATTGCTCATATGATTTTTGCGAACTTTGATGAATAGCCCAATTTCCGGTTAATTCATAATATCGGCGAATAATCGTATCAATATACAATGGCTCATACTCGATTCCGTAACAAACACGTCCGGCCTTTTCAGCCGCAATCAGCGTTGTTCCGCTGCCGAGAAACGCATCCAGCACAATATCGCCCCGTTTAGATGCGTCCAAAATCGCATCGCGGACTAATTCTACCGGTTTGACCGTCGGATGCATTTTAAGATTTTTCTGTTCGGAGCCAAAACTGTTAACACCGGCATAATGCCAGACATTTGTTCGATAGCGGCCATGCTTGCCTAACTCCACATTATTAACATGAGAACCTTTGCCGTTCTGAAAGATGCAAATCAATTCGTGCTGTGAGCGGTAAAAACTACCCATACCGCCGTTTTTCTTACACCAAACCACCATATTCAGCATTTTAGCGTAGATATCTTGAGAAGCGGAAAGCAGCTCGGATATATGTCGCCAATCCATGCAAATATAATGAACGGAATTTTCAACAGAATGTTTTGCTATATTCGCCATTGATGTTTTCAAAAACGAAATAAATTCAGCCACATTCATCTCGCCAGAGGCAAAAGCAAACTCTTTATGTTTTGTTTGACCAGAGCCGCAAACATGTCCTTGAATTTTCACATTAAATGGCGGATCAGTAAAAACCATATTGGCCTTAATGTTTTCAAATAAATGCTGATATGTTTCCTCTTTCAGCGAGTTTCCACAAATAATTTTATGCTTTCCCAGCAGCCAGATATCTCCATATTGGCTGACTATTTCATTTTCCGATACATACGGAATAGAATTAAGCTTTTGATCTGCCTTTACACTGGGCTTATCTTCAGCCAGAAGAACATCTATCTCCTTAAAATCAAATCCGGTAATATCCAAATCCAGTTCATCTTCAAGGTTCAAAGCCAACTTTTCAATTTCCGAAAATTCCAGCTTCAATAAATCCGTATTCCATTGACCATTTTCCGATAACCTATTATCCGCAATACGGTAAGCTCGCTTTTCTACCTCGCTGAGATGCGACAAACAGATTACCGGCACGTCATCCAATTTTAAAAGTCTAGCAGCAGCTAAACGACCATGACCAGCAATTACCTCCGATTTTTCATCAATCAGAATAGGATTATTAAATCCAAAACGCTCAATAGATCTGGCAATTTGCTGTATCTGCTTTTCTTCGTGAGTTTTGGGATTAAGCTTATAATCAAAAATTGAGTTAATAGCCACATAATTAACCAAAAGTTTTTCATTCATATGAAATCTCCTTAAAAAATTTTTTTTTACATAATAAAAGTACTGACAACGATGTGTTTTCTGACGCTTTTTTTGAAAAATTTTTAAAATTTTAAAAATATACTTAAATTCAATATATTAGCTTGACTTCTACCAATCTGTAAGCGTTACTGAGCTTACAAGATATGGAAAAACAAGGAGTTGACCGATGAGAAAGAAGTTTTATCTGCCGAGAAGTGCTGAAGAGCTTAAAGGTATGAACCACAAAAGGCAGGCTGAACTATGGGCGCGGTATCATAACAGTCCTTATAAACGGCAGTTTCGGGCATTATGGTATTATATCGCCTGTGAAAACGCCAATCTTAAGATTGAACGCAAACACCTAATTAAGTTAGAAAAATATGCTGAAAACCCGGATGAATGTATGATTAAGGTATACAAAACCAAATATAACCTTCATCCGGGGACAGAAATTACTAAAACCTTCCGCAACCACCAATACAAGGTTATTATAAACGAAGCAGATGATTTTATTTTTGAGGGCAACCATTATAAAACTCTGTCGGCGATTGCCAAAGAAATATGTGGAATAAAAGTATCAGGCTATGACTTCTTTGGCTTAAATAACAAACGAGCATTAAAGGAGGCAACACATGACTAGAATAAATTGTGCCGTCTATGTTCGTAAATCTACCGAAAAAGGATTGGAGCTTGAGTTTAATTCATTGCATAATCAAGAAGAAGCATGCCGAAGCTATATATTATCACAAGCCTTTAACAACTGGGAATATTTCAAAACTTATACCGACGGCGGCATTTCCGGTGGCACCATGGAACGTCCGGCCTTAAAACAAATGCTTGAAGATATTCGACATGGATTAATACAGACAGTGGTGGTTTATAAAGTCGACCGTTTGTCCCGCTCAATTATGGATTTCCATAATATGATGAAAGAATTCGATAAATATGGCTGCAGCTTTGTTTCAATTACCCAAGCCTTTGACACATCGACTTCCATGGGCAAGCTAACGCTAAACATGCTGCTATCATTTGCTCAATTTGAGAGAGAGGTGTCTTCGGAACGTGTCCGTGATAAAATCCGTGCCAGTAAAGCCAAAGGCCTATGGACTGGAGGGATTCCTAAACTAGGTTATGATATTATAGATAAAAAACTGGTTATAAATTCAATAGAAGCTGAACAGGTAAAAGATATTTTTGAAAGCTATTTAAAATGTGAATCTTTGGTAGAACTTGAAACCTTTGTCCAAACCAAAGGAATTACCCATAAACATTGGATGACTAATAAAGGTGTTGAGAAAGGCGGAAAACCATTAAAAACATCGGCATTACATAGGTTATTGCATGAAAAAATATATTTAGGTTTAATTGAAAACAAGAAAACAGGGCAAACTTTCAAAGGACACCATCAAGCAATTATCTCCAAAGAATTATGGGAGCAGGTACAAAATAAGCTGAAAGAAAATGATAAATGCAAAAATCCCAATCATGTGCCAAATAATAATTTACTTACCGGAAAGCTGTTTAACACAGAAGGAACCGCCTTTAGCAACCAAGCAAACAGCAAAAAGAAAAGTACAAAACGCCATTATTACGCAATAAAAGGTTTATTCCTGCCAACAGAGCAAATTGATAAACTTACAAAAGATGCAATAAACGAAATTCTTGACAGCAACCTCAATGGACTAAACAAAGACAGTTCACTTGCTTTGAAATTAATAAATTTTGCAGATATTGACTATCTGAAACAGCGTAACTTTATCCGTAACTTTGTTAACAAAATAATTTATCAAAAAGATCACTTAACATTCTTTTTTAACACCGATCCTTTAATTCTATCAGCTTATACAGGCAATGCGTTAAACGAAAATAACAATCCATTAGACTTTATAGCCGATAATACCAACAACCAAATCATCTATGAAAAACAGGTCATCATCAACCGCGGACTATCAAGCAATGTCTATAACGCCGGAAAGGTTGGACTGATGAGTATCAATGATAACAATCGACTCATTGTCCGTGCATTGGCTTATGCTTGGAAATTTAAGAAGCTCTACGAAAAGGGACTAAGTACCGATGACATAGCCAAACAAGAAAAAATGTCGAAACGAACCATCTACAAATACCTAAATCTTGCCTACCTCTCACCAAGAATAGTTAATCAACTTCTCGATGGAACCTTAAACATTAACCTGCAAACACTATTTGAAATAGCTTCTAGTGCTACGCTTTTTCAGGAGCAAGAGAAGAAGCTTCTTCAACAGTCTTTAAGTAATTTTTAAGCTCTATATTCAAGCGAATTAGATGCTCTTTAGAAACATTAGGTAACCCATCAGTGTATCTTTTACTGATAACTTTTTTAGAAAGTTTTTCTCCTGCTATGCACAGTTCAAGTGCTTTTTGAACATTTTTTATTATTGAAATTCTACTTTTTTGCATTCTTGGCTTATATTTAAAAAAGTTAACAACAACTTTCTTCCTAGGAAGAGACAAATATGGCTTCGGTAATAAACTCCAACATTCCTTAATTGTTTTTGATAACACTCTATTTACATGTACTTTTACATATATATTATATGATAAAAACTGTACATACTGCTGAGCAAAACTACCTTCTACATCTGTAAGAACAGCTAGTGGCTTAGGAAGCCACACTAAATTAGGAACAAAACTATTCACCATAGGATTATAATTATTGTTTTTACACATCCAACAATGAGCTGTCACAAAACCTTTTCCAATCTTTTTACCTGCATATGATGGAAAGGTACTATTAATTAATAAACTTCTAGGATACCCTTTTACAATACTATTGTCATCACGAAAATATCCTTCTTCATCAGGTGATCCCCACATATCTATTTGATTTTTCTTTAAAGGACGACAACTATTATCCCGTTTAACAAAAGGGGAAATAATAGGCAAATACTTATATAACTCTACAGGTAACCAAATTCCTAAAATATCAATTGCCTCTTTGATACAAGTTTGGATACTTGGATCATCTTGTTTTTCTAGATCTTTGAATGAATATTGAGAATATCTTTGTTCCAAAAAATTTTTTAATACATCTATACCGTCAATCTTATCAACCATAATATCTCCAACACATTGACTCTGCAAAAATCGGCAATGTATGTAACTGCCGGAAATTTTGCGTTTTTTGATTTTAAATGAGCTTACCATAGTCAATTTATCAAAGTCAACAGCCAGCAAAGCCCGCAATTCCGCAGGATGCAAAAAAAGACGCTATTTTTCAAGCGTCTTTTTAAATAAATGGCGGATAGGGAGGGATTCGAACCCTCGGTACCCTTTAGGGGTACACACGATTTCCAATCGTGCGCCTTCGACCACTCGGCCACCTATCCTCAAAAACAGAGCTTAAACTATCCTATGAAAAAAGATTTTGCAACAAATTTTTTCTGAAAAAAAGATAGATTGCTGTTTTTTATTTACATATATGGCCAGCCGATGGTCTGAGTAATGATAACGTCATCTTCTTCCATGCCTAAGACTTTTGCAATCATCGGGCGGTCAAAATATCCGCGAACCACATTATTTAGGCCGCGGGATGCACAATAGAGGCCGACATTTTGGTAGGCAGAAGCGGCAGCCATGGGAGAATATTGAGAATCAGTTCCGGTATAGATTAAAGTCAAAGGAGATGTCTCAACAAAATCTTGTTTTGCCAAATAAGATGTGACATCGATATCGGAGACTTTTTTAATTGAGTTTGCAGCAGCATCATACTCCCATACACCGTCTTTTCGTGCGGCAAAAAGGCGCATATTTTGCATATCACGTCCGGTAGGAACCGTACGTTTTCCGTCATGAGAAATTCCCCAGGCAGCATACAAAATTTCGCTTAAAGTTTGGTCATCAATAGCTTTAGGGCTGAATTCTCTGACGGTTTGCCGGCGAGAGATAGCCTCCATTAAAGGAATTCCGCCTTTTGTGTCAGGGGCGGGAAGTTTAATTTCTTCAAGAGCCAAAGCCTCTGAGCTAAAGGCAAAAACCAAAGCAAATAAAGGTAAGAATTTTTTCATTATAAAAGTTCCTTTCATACAAAATGATAACTAATGATAAGTCTGTTTTGGAGGCTTGTCTATTTAATTAACCAAGTTTTAAACCAAAAAGGGTATGATTAAGAATGTATAAAAACTCTTGCAAAAAGGCACGTTATGTGCTAGATAAACTTTCATAAACTATGGATGTCTGCAAATGATAATTGATAGTAATAACAAGAAGCAAAAGAGTATTTTAACAAACAAGTGCTTTTATCAAACCACGGCCCGGATTATGCGTGATTTTGAGGAAAAAGGTTACGCCAATGCCGCCGATGAGACTGCCAAAGTTATTGCCGCCTATCATGATATCGTCAAAAAGAGAACCAAAAACAACTTCAATACAGATTACAACAATGCCTTCAAAAGGATAGACACGGCGATTCAGTCTTTGGCCAATCAGGTATTTTATGATTGCGATAAAAAGAGCTTGGATTATGCCTATCACTCTTTTGAGGAATTTGACCACATTGGTGCAATTGTCACGCGCCAAAGGGCCAAAAAAGGCGTTCTTTAATACTTCTCTTTGCCAAAATCCCGTGCACTTTTGCAACAACATGGTTGCAAAATATGATGTTATGTTTTACTGATAAAGTATTGCTAATACTTTAAAGGATTAAATATGAAAAAACTATCTCTGATCGGATGTGGCCGCTGGGGCACTTTTTTGGGCTGGTATGCAGCCAACTATTGCGGTTTTGATGTCGATATGTATGATATCCCGACATCACCGAATTTTATAGAACTGCGAGACACACGCAAAAATGCTTACCTGAGCTTGTCTGATAATATGCATTTGTATGATAATTTGGCTGCGGTATTAAAGAACGATATCATTATTGTCTCGGTAGGATGTCAGTACTTCAGAGGTCTGTGCAAAGAGCTGTCTGCTTATGACTTGAAAGGCAAAACCTTCCTTCTGGCAATGAAAGGCCTGGAAGAACCTGGCGCCACCACCATGCTGGATGTTATGCGCCAAGAGATAAAACAAAATATCCATATAGCTACCTTAGGCGGCCCCGGCCATGTTCAAGACTATATGAAAAAAGTTCCTTCCTGTGCGGTGATAGACAGTGATGAAGAAGAAACCAAAGATAAGATGATAAAGTTATTATCAAGTGATTTGATAAGATTTTATTATGGAGCAGATTTGATCGGTAATCAAATCGGGGCAGCCTTAAAAAATGTTATCGGTATTGCCGCAGGGATCCTGGATGGACTTGAGTGGTACGGCCTAAAAGGAGCATTAATGGCCAGAGCCCCGGTTGAGGTCGGGCGCTTTATCAAGCATTTTGGCGGCAATCCGCAAACAGCCTATGGTTTGTCACATTTGGGCGATTATGAGGCGACATTATTCTCCAAGTATAGCCACAATAGAACCTTTGGGGAGAAATTTGCCAGAGGCGAGGATTTTGGCAAACTTGCCGAAGGCGTTCCCACCTTAAAAGCGGTAAAAAATATTGCCGATAAGGAAGGTATAGACATGCCGATATGCCAGGCCTTGTACCGTGTGGTTTATGAAGGTGCGGATATCAAATCCACCATTCGCTCTATGTTTGAAAGAACTCTCAAGCAAGAATTTGAAAAATTATAATAAAAAGCCCGCCAAATGGCGGGTTTTTTGTTAAAGCAAGAAAGTCTATTTTCCGGATTTAATCCTTTCAATAAGCTCCTTAACAGACGGAATTCCGTTTCGATACAGAGGATCTGTTGCAAAACGGTAAACCTGATGCCCGGCAAACAACAGATTATCGACAATGCTGCCGTTATGGCTGACATCATACAAGGTTTTATGAATACAATAAGAACGCGGATCCGGCAATCTTCCGGTAGAACCCCGAGCCTGAGACCAAGAAGAAAACTGGCATTGAGATAGGCAACCAACGCAGTTTTTGCGGTCTTCTTTCATCTGCACCCATTCATCAGGAGTCAAAAAGACAACGGTGTTGTCAGGAGTTTCTTTGATTTCCGTAAAGCCGGCCTTGATTTGGTTCATGGCTTTTTCACTATCTTGCGGGCGAATAAAGATGGTTTTGGTTTCGCTCATACTAAGCGGCTGAGAAAACTCCTCTGTAGCCTCATGAGAGAAAGAAACCTCACCTTGTTTGCGCTCCATTAGACGAGAAAGGAAAGTGTTTTTAATTGCAGAAGAGAAGAACCCTGTAGGGCTGAATTTTTGCAAAATAACATCACCCTTTTTCACCTGCAGCATCAACTTTTTCCATGCGTCGCTGATAGGGCTTTCTTTGGTAATCATCGGCCTGGTACCAAATTGGAAAGCAATCTTACCAATGTCTGGGTTATCAATATAATCCTGCCAATCGTCCAAGGACCAAATGCCCCCGGCCAAGATAATGGGTTTTTCTTCCAGCCCCAAACTATTCATGAGTTTGCGGAGTTCCACAATGCGCATATAAGGCGTCTGCGGTTGGTTAGGATCCTCGGCATTAGACAATCCGTTGTGTCCGCCGGCCAACCATGGATCCTCATAAACAACACCGCCCAAATATTCAACAAATCTGTTGTAAGCGCGTTTCCACAAAACATGAAAAGCTCTGGCAGAAGAAATAATCGGGTAATAATATACCCCGAATTTTGATGCCAATTCCCCCAAGTTATAAGGCAGTCCGGCACCGCAGGTTACTCCGTGGATGAGGCCTTTGGCTTTTTCCAGAACCCCGTTCAAGATTTGCTGAGAACCGGCCAATTCCCAGAGCATATTGAGATGGATACGCCCCTTTCCGCCGGAGACCTCATGAGCAATTTCGGCCTGAGCCAAACATCCTCTAATGGATTGTTCAACCATTTCTTGGTGACGAGAAGGACGATCTTTTTTGAAATAACGCTCAAAAATAACATTCCCTTTTTCATCATAGTAGTCAGGGCTGACACCTGAAAAAGTTCCGACGCAGTTTTCGTGGGCCCACGCCCCTGAAGAACGCCCATCACTGGCATTAATACCCTTACCGCCTTCAATCAATGGCAAAACTTCTTTTCCTGAAATGATAATCGGATTAAGACTTTTCACTTTTTTATCCTCTGTTAGAATATGATACTCAATAGTTGTATAGCAAGATTAAGGCGCTAATTCAAGCAGATTCTTCGGAAGTTCATTAACAGATACCAAAGCAATAATAATGCAAATCAAAGCATATACCTGCAACATATCGGTTACGCCCTTATTTTTGAGCGGCGGAAAAATATCTTGATATTTGTGTATAAGATGATGAACGCCAAGCATAAGAAAAGTAGCTGAGATAGCTTGAGCTCCAACCCCAATATCCAACCAAAAACTTTGCGTCAAAAGCAATAATTTATAGAGGAAACCAAAAAATAACAAATAACCCCCGATAACACCAAAGGAAATTTTTTGCATTTTGGTTTCAAAAGCAAGCTTTAGAGCCTTTTCTTTACTGATTTTTTCTAATGAAAGGTCATCAACATTGATCCCGCGAATTTTTTCAGGCGTTTGCTTTTGCTTTTTTATATCATGCATATCATGATAAAATTTGTCTTCCATAATGCAGAGGCCGCAACCTTTAGAGGTAAAATAAACATGGTTGGGGTTGTCTTTGCATTGGCGCAAATGGTGCATCAATTTCCACAAATGCTCTTGCCATTCATAAGCGCTTGGCCGATTCCCGCCCTTGGTAAAAGCGCGTTCAAACATTTCCAGAGTATCTTTATCAAAATATTCGTGCAGACTATAAGGGTGAGGGGCCTGATATTTATCCGGCCAAAGTCCGTAGGCATAGTGATATTGCTCAATACGGTTTTGGATGGTGAGCATTTCGGCGTCATTTTTGCGCGGCGAGCCGGAGAAGGGGTGGATCCCGTTATTAAGCAGTCTAAAGATAATAACAGCCAAAGCAAATTTATCTTGTTCTTCCCCCATTTCTTGGCAAGAAAGGTTCATCCCTTCAGGGTAAATATATTCTTCACTGACAAATTCAGCCGGATAACGTCCTTTTTCTCCTTTAATGGAAAACCCGTCACAATCCACCATTGCCACCAGCATGTTGGATTTATAAACGGAGACATTGGAAGGTTTGAGATCTACGATGTAGTGTCCGCATTTATGAAGAGAAGTAACCATAGAAGCAACATTGTAGGCGGCAAAAATGCGGTAGGCATACTTTTCAGACAAGCCAAGTTTTTTTCTGGTAGCTTTCTGCATTAAATGATCTAAGGACACAGCCTCATTCATGTTGATAAGAGGCATCATATATCCGACACAAAATCCCTGTTCATCTTCGAGCAGAGCTTCCGGCCAGGCAATTTGGGTGTACGAGACACCATCAACCTCCACAGGCGGAAAATGCGGTTTGTTTAAGAGCATGGCCTCAAGTTTTTTGCGGTTGGTTTTACTTTTAGCAGTATTGTGGAAGATTTTGGCGACCAACTCAGGTCTGTCTTTGACACTATAAATTTTGCCCGAAGCTCCGCCGCGGTTTATCATTTCATCCAGAGTTATTTTACCAAAAGAGTGGTCGGCATATACGGCATTAAAAGTCAAAGATTCAGTCATTTTTAATCTACCTTTATCCAAACCAAGGTTTTATCATCAGAATTGATACGTTGAGCTTTAGGGGTGTTAAGAGTGTTGGCTAAAGCTTTTACGGCTTTAGATTTATTTTGAGCATCAGCCAAAAAACGGTCAATAGGCGCTACAAATCCTTGCTCAATTTCCTTAAAATCCGGAGTAAAAGAAAAATTAGCAACACCGTCGCTCATCAAAAAGAGCCGAGACGCATCTTCAAAAAAAGTAAATCTCAAGTTTTCAAGCCAAGCTTGTTGAGTATAGAAAAAAGTTTCACAGGCAAAATTTCCGTTTTCCGGACGAGAAGCAATAAAATCATCATATCCGCTGCGCACGGCAATAGCAGCGCCGTCGCCGATATGAAAGAAAATGCCTTTGTTTCCTCGGCAGATAACGCCAACCAAGGTTGCGGCAAAATCGGCGATTCCCTCTTCGGATTTTGAAGGATTCAGGCGATGAATCATCAATTTTTCTCTTGAAAGACGAATAGCCTGCCGAATAATTTCTGGAGCTTTGGCAAAATTGGCATTTTTGAGCAAATCACACATAGTAGAACAGATAATCTTAGCGCCGATTTTCCCTAATTTTGCAGAGCCGGCCCCGTCAGAAACAACCGCCACCAAATTTTTGCCGATTGTATGCTTAAAACAATCTTGGCAAGGCATTTTTCGATGATTATGTAAAGCCCCGGCAACGCTTGTTGCCACAATTTTGGGGCGTTTTTTATTCTTCATCCCATTCCCCGGTATCTTCAAGCAAATCAGGAGCATTAGGAGCAGCTCTGGAAATACAGGAAACGCTGCGGCTGAGCCACAAGAAAAACTCAGTGAATTTCAATCCGGTCAAACGCTTTGGTGAAATGGTAGAAAATTTAGCCAATTTTTCCAAGTTAGCACCTTGAGTTCCCACGGCATGAATAACCACTTTTTTATTTTCTTGAGCTATACGGCACTTTTTAGCAATGATTTCCCAATCATAATCAGTTGGTTCACCATCACTGATAAGGAATATCCATGGGCGTTTAGATGTAATTCCGCAGCTATCATAGAGACATTTTTGCTCTTCAATTTTTTTTAAGGCCAATTCCATAGCCTTTCCAAGCGGGGTGAGACCTCCGGCTTCCATAGTCGGAGCCGCAAAATTCATGGCATCAATCCAATCAGAAGATATAACGGCTTCATCTTTGCCAAAAGCTTTGATGATTAAGAGTTGGACGCGAGAGCTGGCATCAATATCGTCTTTGGGCTCTTTTTCCAAAGCTTTAAGGCCTGCGTTGAGTTGTTTGATAGGTTCTCCGCGCATGGATCCGGAGCAATCCAATACCAAAACACAAGGAGTTCTCTCATTGGCATTATCAGCAAATTCGACATAAGGAATAAGCTCATTTTCAATATTATTTTCAACCATGGTTTAAGCTCCTTTTATTCTTTGGGATACGTGTGAGGATATCCACTGCCCGGGACCGGTTCAGGGGAGGCCATTTTTCCGCAGGAACAAAGGGTAATCAAGCAAAAGAGCATCAAAAAACATAAAAACTTTTTCATAACCATTCCTTTACCAGTTATCTATTATAGTATAGATATATAGCGAATAAGAGTTAAGTAAAAATTAAGTTATACAGAGAAATAGATGATAAAAAAGATATTGATACTTGGCTTATTGCTTTTGTGGAGTGGGTTTGCCGCCGCTAAAAGCGGTTTAAATATTTTTGCCTATCCGAGAGAAGCCCCACAAACCCCGATTTATACGGCGGAAGGAAAAGCGATTAAGTTGGGGGAATTAAAAGGACAGTTTTTGCTTGTGATGTTTTGGTCGCGCTATTGTGCACCATGTATTAAAGAATTGGATGAGATAAATACCTTTGTTAACAAAACGAAAGATACAGGGATAGAGGTTTTGCTGGTTTCCAAAGATGATGAATGGACCATACCCGAAGAACAAGAAGAACTGTTAAAGAAATATAAAGCTACGGATATAAAATACTATACCGATAAAAATGGTAAATTAGCCGGAGATTTCGGAATATTTTCCTCCCCGCATACGGTTTTGGTAAACAAAGCCGGAGAAGAGATAGGCCGTATAAGCGGCACGGTAGATTGGGAAGATGATGATGTTATTGAATATATATATAAGCTAAAAGCGGAGCACGGATAAAAGAAATGTCGGCTAAAATTTATATAAGTTGGGAAGAATTTCATAGCCAAGTCAAAATATTGGCAGCCAAGATAAAAGCAGCAGGAAAATTCAATAGGATAGTAGCTGTTAGCCGCGGAGGTTTAATACCGGCAGGAATATTGGCATATGAACTTGGCATAAGAAATTGCGATGTTATAAATATGTCAAGCTACGACGGCGAGATAAAAAGGCAGGATGAAGCTATAGAAATAAAAGGATTGCTAACAGACGTAGATGAAAGAACATTAATTGTTGATGATCTTTCAGACAGCGGACGAACATTAGATTTGCTGCATCAGCAATATCCCAAAGCCATAAGAGTTTGTATATATGCAAAACCCAACGGGCAAGGGACCTGCGAGATCTTTGCCCAAGGTTTACCCAATCAATGGGTCGTTTTCCCATGGGATTAGGAAATATCTACAAATATGGGCAGCCCTCTGGCCATACGTGTCATCTGAGTCTCAATAGATGTTCCTAAGTTTAATTTTCCACCTTTAATAATGCCGCGTACTTGGTCTCCTTTTGTTGTATCAGGGTTGGCAAAAAGGAATGATACAGAAGCTCTTTTAACAGATGTTCCGACCAACGTTTGGTGCAAAACAGCAAGCATTCCGCGAGAAAAAAGATCATAAGCCAAATCCTCGCTCATCCCCCCGGCTGCGGCATATTTGACTGTAGATGTTATGGCATCGGTCACATTGTTGGCGTGAATAGTAGAAAGTACAAGGTGGCCGGAAGTTGCTGCACGTAAAACCTCGCTAGCTGTATCGGGAGTTCTGATCTCCCCGACCATAATATAACGAGGTTTTGAACGTAAAGCAGATTTTAAGGAATCGCCCCAATTTCCTCCCACAGGTTGGGTTTGTTTGCAAAGCCCCAAACCGCCATTTGGCGTAGTATAGATACCGTCTAAAGGTTGCTCATTAGGATCTTCAATAGTATAAGCAAATCCGCCCTCTGTAGAAAGATAGTCTTTAAGCAGGCTTGAAATAGAGGTTGTTTTTCCCGATCCGGTTGGTCCGCTCCAAAGAATCAAGCCTGAAGCATGTTTTAATGCCAAAAGATATTTTTCTAATTGCTTAGGATACCCTAAAGAGGTAAAGTCCGGAACTTTTGCGGGCATTCTTCTTGCGCAATATTGAATACCATCCAAAGCAACAGTTCTCTCAACGCGGTAATAAATTCCGTCGTATATAACGGAATAGCTTGGGTTTTTCCCATCCCAAGAAGTTTCCAGCAGATGATAAAATTTATCAAAATCATTAGGATTAAAGCGCGTTAAGGCATTAATGGTTTGTTTGTTAGGAATAAAAGCTTCTTTTTTAGGAGTGATATATATATCAGAAAAAGTTGTTTCGGTAATGGTTGTCATGGAAAACCTCTTATATAAAAACCAATCTCTCAGTATTTTATCAAGTATATATTAATAAAGTGCAAATCTGCAAGAGGATATAGAACAAAAACCCCGCCTTAGAGGCGGGGTCCAAAAGAGAGTGTTTTTTTTATTAATAGTAAGTCCATTGGATTGCGTTACCGATGGAATCCACGGTGCTTGAGCAAGCAGAAGCCGCGGTAGCGAGCCCAACAGGCATTTGGTCTACGGTAATTGTTTCGGCAAATGACTCCACCTCATCTTTCTTATTGGTAGCCGGTCCGATAGCAAGAGAAACCAATCCGGAACCTGCCTGAGAACCCCAGTCGGCAGTAGCCAAAGCAACACAAGCTTCTTGAGTTAATCCAGTATACTGAACATAAAATTGCCGAGTATCACTATCGGGATTTCCGACGAACACAGATCCCTGATAAGCATTAACAATAGCAGCCGTATTATCAGGATCTCTCATATCTCCAGGAATAATACCCATTTGGATAGCGATATCAGTACTCAGATCAGCATAATCGACACTGGCAGAAAACAAAGAACGAATATTCATCACCAGCATAGAAATTTGGTCTAAGGTTTTATTGACACGATATTTAGCCATAGCTTTAGAATAACCGGAGATACCACCAATCGAAAGCACCCCGATAATTGCGAGCACACCAAGCATTTCCACCATTGAACGCCCGGATTGCTCATTTTTATATAAAGTATTCATAGTATCTCTCCTCGATTCACTTTGTTTATAGTTTAACTATAACAAATTAATAAATTATGAACAATCTTATCCTTAGTCATAAAAAGTACGAAAGGATATAACCAAAGTCATAACTTTATTGTTCATAATGCCAAATTATCGTATTATTTCCTTTACAAATATTTTTAGCCGTATTCTTTTGTATTGGCAAGCCATTTTCTTTGTCATCCCACGTAAAGAATTGATTATATTTATCATTAATTATGGAAATTCCAGTAACACCCAACCAAAACTTTTGAGAGAATTTGAAAGCGGCCAATCCAATACATTGTTTTTCATTCAGTTCTTTATAAATAATATCAAAATTACGAGCTCCTGGCATCAAGACATCCGCATCAGGACCGTTTCCAATCAAAATCGGATTACCAAAATACCCAATCAAACGATTATTTTTTAGCATTTTATGAGGGTAAATGTTTTTGTCAAGCACCATTTGAGTACTTAACCCCCAATAATCAGGCCTGTTTTGATAATAGCGGCGAATATTGCTGGTCAATTGTTCAAGTTCTAGGGCAGCATCAGTTGTTCCGGAATTTTCTTGAGCAAAAAAGAAAGCAATAAAGAGCCAACAAAGCAAGAAAAAGCCCAAGATACTTATCAATATTTTATGATGCAAGAAAATAAGTTGAATAAGATTATCTTTTATAGTGAAAAGTTTTTCTTTTGTAGTCATATTAGGCTCCGCTTCCCATACTGCTAGTGATTTGATCTTGCATCTCAAAAGTTCCCATAACGGCCCAGGCAATAACAGCGCCGATTGAGAGTAAGGCAACCATATTTAAGATGCCGGCCTTTTCTTCAATCATATAAACAGATTCTTCCAGCCAATCGTTAGCCAAATTATCAAGAGCTTCTTCAAAATTATCAAGCTCGGAATAGATTTTAAGATCTCCGATAATTTCCACATCTGGAAAATTTAATCCTGTTTTGTCAAGGGCTTGACCTAAGTTGTCACCATTATTAATAAAGACCAAAGTCTTATCAATTCTTTCTCTGAGATATCTGCTGGAATCTCTGCGAAGAGCACGCATCGCCGTTGACACAGGGGTTCCGCCTTTTACCAAAGCAGAAAGAGCCAAAAGCCAGCTGATACCGGTAAATACTTTATATAAAGACCAAGGGGGAACCGCATCAAAATAAGCTCTGATTTTTCCGGTCCAAATACCGATAGTAAAATAGATAACAGCCATAACAGCAGGCAGAGAAGCAAAAGCAATAGCCCAGTTATCTTTAATCCAGTCAGAAAGATTAACCAAATCTCTGGCCATACCTCTCCAAACAACATTAGGCGCGGCATCAATCATTGGCGGCACCATATAAACGCCGATAGCATAAATGATCAAAACCGACATCATAACCAAGAAACTTGGGTAAGCAATAGCACCGACAATAGGTCGGATCATTTTTGTAGAACCTTCAGTTACTTTGATTAAGTTTAAAAGGGCGCTTTCGAGGTCAGAAACATCACCAACCGAGAGCATCAGCCTTTCTCTGGCCGGAGCCCATCCTTTTAGAGCATCAGAAAAAGTTTTACCGTTATTTAAGGCTCTACCCCAAGCAGCGATAGCGATGGCCAATGGCTCTCCGGGGTTTCTTCCGCCGTTGCTGGCCGTATCATGGAGCATATCCAAGGCATCCATCAACGAGAAGCGGTTTTTCATCAAGGATGCAATTTTCCGATAAAGTTTCAATCTTGTTTTATTGGAAAATTGAATAATCATTTTGGCATAATACTCCTCAATGATATTGAGTTTCATCATAGCTTTTTGAAGAGATTTTGATTTCTTTTTAATATCTTCTGCCATTATTATTTCCCCTAGTATACAGGACGTTGATCCATAAGTCCGCACCAACGTTCAACCTCGTCAAGGTCGATTAATCCTTTAAGCATTCTTTCGATAGCGGCTTCCTTCAGTGTTCTTCCGTTCAAATCACTGGTCCAATAATCAATCGCTTTTCTGGTTTCACCTTTAATCATTAGTTCAAGGAACGTAGCATCCGGCAAGATAATTTCCGGCACACTCATTCTTCCTTTAATTCCGGTATTGTTACAATATTTACATCCCTGTCCACGAACAAAAGTATTTTCAATACCAAAATCCCCCAATGCCACTTTAAGACGCTGAACCGAGAGTTCATTTAATTTTTCTTTAACCGAAATACGGCAATGAGGACAAAGTTTTCTAAACAAACGTTGAGAGATAAGCCCTTTCATCAATTCTGGATCAAGAAGTTTAAATGTTTCGACGCCCATATCTCTCAAGCGCGTAATAATGGCAGGAGCGGAGTTTGCGTGTAGGGTTGTCCAGACTCCGTGCCCGGAAAGAGCGCCTTTAAAAGTTAATTGGGCAGCGGAAAGAGAGCGCACCTCACCAACCATCATAACATCCGGGTCAGAACGCAACGCCGCAGACAAAGCTTTTGTAAACTGCTCATCTTTTTCTTCTTCGGTGTTGGCGTTAGTCACGGGCATTTGTCTTGCCCCCGGAATAGGATATTCTGGCGGGTCTTCCACGGTAATTAGGTTAATTTCATAATTTTTTTCTTGCAGTAATCTGATCATATTACGTTGAAGGGTAGTAGATTTACCAGATCCCGTAGGTCCGGCGATGATGCTAAGTCCGACAGGTACTGCACGAAGACGATAAAACAAATTTTCTTCATATTCGCCAAACCCAAGGCTTGCTAAATCACCGGATCCATCGGGGTTATCATCGGCATAAAGCAAGCGCATAACCAGATATTGGGATCCAAAAGCAATAGGGTTAAATTGTAAGCGGATAGCCAAGACATTGTGTGGCAACATTAATTTACCTTTGGAGCCGCGCAAAGGGGTGGAACCAAGCTTTTGTGCACCCTGGAATTCGTTTTGAGCATAGTTTGAATCAGAAACATCGGCAGAGGCAAAAGCAGCGCGAACAAAGGATTCTCCCCAGTCTTTGTTATATTCCATCTCAGTTGTCATCATACCATTGATACGGAACATAATCTGAGTGCTATCAGCAACAATAACGTGAACATCGGAGACTTTTTGAGCAGCAGCTCGAGCAATAACATTGACAAAGTCTTTCTGCATCTGCAGCTGATCAAGCTCGCTGTCTTCCTTCACATCGACAGCGGCCTGAGCACGTTCACCGATACTGTAAATTGCGTTTATTTCATTTTGAGAAACATAAGTCGGTTTTAAGATATTTAACTTCTTTTTTCTTGCCAAAACCTCAAAACTCAGGACTCGTCCATCAAATTTATGGGTTTCAACAACCAAAAACCGACCATCGGAAAAGAGAGCCAACAGCCTACGGGTATCATCATTAATAACTAAAGATGAGCCGGGCAAAGTTAATAATCTGTTGCCGTTAGAAAAATATGTTTCAGAGATAGAAGATTTTTTTTGAGAATCCGCCTTTAGTTGTTCTTCAGATGGGCTTAAAGCTTCAACATCATTCTCGGGAGCTGAAGCTTCATCTTTTTCATCGTTCAGTTTTTGCTCATTCTCGTCAGCCATTGAACATTACCTGGCAATCATAGACTTTCCAAGCCCCGGAACACCAACACTGGTTGCAAAAGCCGGTTTAACCTCTTGTTGCTCAACAGTGCCTTCCGGCAAAGAAGGCTTGATGTTCGATTTTGGTTGTTCTAACGGCAATATGCCTCCGGCGGCAAAATAGAGATAATCTTTAATACCGTCTTTTTCGGCGCAAACATAAGTTGATGTAATTTCACTTACGGTATGTCCGCTTTGGAGAGCAGTTCCTTCCTTAACATAAAAAGGAGTTCCGTCTTGATTGATCAATTTAGCAATCAACTCTCCGCCCTGGCCTCTGATTTCCATAACCGCGTACATATTCGCCAATTTTAATTCGGGAATAATTGCTTCTTCAATAGTGGCTTCTGGCTCTGCAGCCTTTTGGGCATCTTGGAGAGCTTGCTCTTCAAAAGGATTTCTTTTTTCGATTTCACGTTCTTGAGCATCTATACGAGCTTTTAATACAGAAATCTGTGTTTGAAGATTGTCAATTTCCTTTTGATAATCAGCGATGGCTTTTGAAGATTGTTGAGAAGCCTGCTCAACATTTGTTTTAATGCCTTTTAATTTTGTTTTCATATCATTTAGAAGAGATTTATTTTCCTCTTTTAAATTTTCTATCTGTTTATAAAGTGAGCCCTCATGAGCAATCCACTCCTGATTTGCGGCCAGCATATCATTTTTATAAGCATTTAACAGGCGTTCTTGTCTTTCTTTTTCAAACTGAATATCAAGCTCTCTAAGTTTTTGCTGCTCCTGCAAAACCTTTTGTTCTTGTTCTTTTTCCCATTCAACTTTACGTCTTTCTTTTTCTTCGGCTTTTTCTTTTTCTTGAAGAATAGCTTGTTTTCTTTGGTTTTTTATAGCTTCGATTTCATTCTTTACTTTTTCACGTCTCAATTCAAGATTAAGCAAGGCAGTCTGTTTTTCAATATCAGACATTTGATCAAAAACAGAATCATCTATTTCCTCCGCATCATTTGTTCCTAACAAACCGACCCCTGCCCCTGGCTGATTAAGCATTTCCGCAGGCATAACCGGCAAGGATATGTCTTCAACAGGAGGTGTTTGAGTGTTATCGGCAGAAGCGGGAGCTTCTGTTGTTATGGAAGATTCTGAAACGGAAGGAGCCGCGTTTCCAAACAAAGGAGCATCATTCGGGACACTGGGAGAAGTATTATTATTCTCCTCATCAAACATTGCTTCTTCAGAAAGGGTAACCACACCCTGAGCATATAAAGGATTATAACTGGCGGCAACAACCAGAGTCAACGCAGACACACCTAAAATATTTTTTAATTTATAAAACATAGATAGCTCCCTCGTAATGCCATAGCTTAGTTTGTGGCGAATATGAAATTAGTTTAATATCAAGTCCTGAATATTTTGTTAACAAATTGATCCAAGTCAATGGATTATATTCAGAATTCAAAGAAAACTGAAGGGTTCGATAATTTACTCCGGTAGAAGATTTTGCCGCTCCGATAGACAAAGCAATATTAACCCCGATTGATTGAAAGGTGTTATTGATGTCATCTTGCAAATCAAGTAGATTTTTTTGAGGCGGGTTCAGAAGCTCTTCAGCCTTTGGTAAAGATAAAGTAGCCGAAAGGTCATCTCCTTTAGAAGAAAAGCTTCTTCCGGAAAAGTGCAGCCCTGAATCATCAAGAGCTTTTTGAGCCCAAGCAATTTGTCCCACACTTCTTTTCCAAGTAGTTGCAGCACTTCCGTTGGAACAGGAAATTGTTCCGATATCCCATCCTGGGGGCAGGATTTTATTTAATGCCACAATTCCGTCATAACAATTTTTCATAACTTCTTTTGCATTAGGAACCTTTTCCCATGGTTTAATTTCGACGATCGGTTCCGCCTTTTGAATAGCTTTAGGCTTAACGGGAACAACAACGGGCCTGACTGTAGGGGTTAAGAAGATAGTGTCAATTAGGCTGGATAACAACCAAATTCCAACCACAGCAGAAATAGCAATAACCATGAAAAGCTTCGTGCCGCGCAACGCTTTAATCTTTTGGAGTTTAGATTTAGCCCCTCGCATAAGCAAATCGCCAAGGTCCAATTCCTCCGTTTCTTCAATAGCCCATTCTTTAGGGGCAATTTTCTTCCCCCAATCAGGCACGGCGAGCATAGACATAAACTGCTCTTTGGCTTCGTCTTCACTCAAGAAAAGCATGTCGCCGTCAGAAAGGATAATATCGTTTCGAATACAAACGTACCACCATCCTTCTTGGGTTTTGAATACAGCGACATAAGATCCCACATCGGACAAAGCAGTTGCCAGGGCCACGGCACCGACGGTTTCTCCGTTTTTATATCCTTCATGAGAAACGCAAATACCAAATTGAGGAGCTTTTCCGCCTTTAATACAGAATAAATCAGCGCCTTCCAATACGCCGGCGGAAGCTTCTTCCACTTCTTGGAACGGATCGCTGGTATTTTGTAGAGGTTGCCAGAATAAACTGGTGGCATAAGTCATGCCATCAACCGTAATTGATGTTCCCCAGGTTCTTTTTGCTGAGGTTTTTTCAATATCATCATCAAGCAGTTTGGCTTCTTCCAGCACCAGTTTTCTCCTTAGTGAATTAATTCATAGACATTCTAGATTCCGGGGATAAAGGTGTTTCTAGCACTACCGGAGTGAGAATGATAACTAAAACACTGCGTTCTTTTTCAGCGTTAGCAACGCCGCCGAGTAAAGAATTTTCAGCAGATCCTGTTCCTTCTTTGGTTGTAGAATTATTAACTCTTTCATATCCGGTCAAGATAAGAGATTCTCCTGAAGTCATAGCCACCTCTTGAGTAAAGGCTCTAGATTCAATATGCGGGTTCTGAATATATTGGTTTTCATCTTCGGCGCCAAACTCAACCTTATCAAGAGAAACAAGGTCAGACAGTGTCATGTTGAACATCACGAGCATTCTGCCGTGTTCAAGGATTCTTGGCAAAACATCGAGAGTAAATCCGGTTTCAACTTCTTCCGTCGTAACGGAAATATCGTAGTTGTCACCTGTTGTTCCGCTATTTGTTTTTGTCATTTCAGCAATGTAGTTTTGCTTTTGAGTAACCTGAATTGGAGCGGGTTTATTATTAAGCGTGGTAACAGTACCGCTGGTCACCAAGCTGGTATTATTCCGTTGAGACAAGGCTTTAACCGCCGCATCTGCAGTCCAGGGCTTGTTTAGGATTCCCCAGCTCAAGGTATTGCCGACAGATTCAGCAGAACTGATGCTTGTTGATCCAGTTACACCTATAGAAGTAACCCCGTCTTTAAAAGTAGCGCTCAAGTCTAGGCCGTAATTATCGGTATCTGAGATGGTTACCTGTAACACTTTAACACTAATAGCAACCTGTCTTGACAAGCGAGCATTTTGTTCATTGATGTATTTTGCGACTTTTTTGATATCATTAGGTGTTGCCGTTAAAGTTATGGTCCCGTCTGCCGGAGACATTGTAAGTTTAGCACCATCACTGATCATAGAGGTAATGCTCTTCTCAAAATTGCCCCAAAGCTCAACTTCTGCGGAGTTATTCAAGTTCACAGAAGAGCTTCCGCCGCTTCCGCTTTGGCTTCCGCCGACAGTAACCGTCAAATTCGGTTTTGTCGGTAAGCTATAGACGACAAAAGTCTTGGTAATAAATTTATAGAAATGAATTTCTTTCTTTTCATATCTCCACCAAATTCCGAAACGAGAGGCAATTTCATCCAGCAGCCCGCTTAAAGGCCCCTGGTAAGAAACCAGCATTTTATCAGGCTCTGCCCAGTCGGTATTAATAGCTTCTGCCGTTGGTTTGTTTGCTGCGCCCTTAGATTTAACATCTGTCTCAAGCTGTGGCGCATAACGAACGCCCAAAGACGTTGTTTTGTTGATCATATCTCCGATTTCAAACAAAGTAATCGGCCGATTGCTGACCAAAGTAATACCGTTTTTTCCCTCAAGATAAGCGGGCAAGGGTTCTCCTTCATATTCAATTTCGCTCGTATTACCAAGCCAAATTTCATCCTTAACCTTAATCAGGTCTTGATTTGCCAAAGGAGTAGGTGCCTTAGCGGCCTCTTTAAGTTTTGTCGCGGCTTCTACTTCACGATCAATTGTTGCATCTAAATTTGTAGATATAGAACAAGAGGCTGCGAATGCTGCCGCCAACATTCCAAATCCAAGTTTTTTCCAATTAGTTATATGCATTCTCATCCTCCATGGTCTCAACAACTAAGACTCTGTTTCCTTTATAAAAAGTTGCCACCGGAGCAGGTTTTGCTCTGGCAAAGGTTCTGATTAAAGCAGAGCTCACATCGGCAAAACGCCCTCTAAACATTGCGCCTGCGGCTAAAGTGTAATTGCGGTTACTGTTCCAAATCAATCTCCAGCCGGCTCTTTCACTCCAATCGGTCAACAGGCCTTTAAGCGTACTACCTTCTTCAGCCAGCCAATCTTCTACGGGGTCTTCGCCAACAGATTGTTGCGACTGGCTGCTGTCTGAATTTTCTTCAATCGCCGCATTAATTTCTTCTTCGTAGTCTGTTACTTCTTCCTCAATGGTTGGAGGGATAGACGCCGCCATATTACTTCCGGCTCCGGAAGTAACGATATCTTGATCTCTTGGAGCGCGCTCACCAAACTCACGATAATCTGCCGCAGATTGTCGATAATTAATAAAATCACTATCATTATTCTGTTCAGGAGGAACAATAAGAGCCTCCGTTTGAGTTTCCACAGTCATAACAGGAGCCGCAGATGCGGGCATTTGTGTGGCAGAGGAGCTTACGGCTGTCGGTGTATCTTCGACATAAGTGTTTCCGGCGCCAAACAGATCCCAATGGCTGCACCCTGTTATAAGAAAGATCATTAGCGCAGACGCGCCGTGCCGTAAAGTTTGGTTCATTTTTGCTATCCTCGGATTAGAATTTGTCATATTTTTTTCCTATCATACATACTGAAAAATAAATAATCAAGCGCCTCTCAAGACTTATTACCATTGGATGTAATATCCGTTAGACGCTTTATTTAAATTTCCGTTGGCTCCTTTCTGGTTATTGTGGGTAATGGTTTTAATAATAAACGAGTTTGGTTCTCGTTGAGTGAATACAGTATTTATTTTGCTGTATTCGACACCTTTATCGGTCAATATATTATGTAAGAGATTAAGTCTTTTTTGTTGAAGATCCATGGCGCTGGTGCCATCAATTCTTATTTCAATGGTCATATTGTTATTTTCAGCCGCTTTGGTGGCAAAGGCCTGTATCCAGCGCAAAGTTTGTCCGGATATTTCGGCGCGGTTTGGTTGAAAAGAAAGCCTCATCTCGGTAGGCATAATTTTGCCGACACTGCTGCGTTTTTGTATTTTTTTTCGTACACTGCTGAGAAGATTCTTTTTTTCTTCTTTTGGAGGGGTTTTATTTTTGATTGAACTTGCACTAAAAATAGCATCAAGAGATGCAAGCAATTTGTTTTTTTGCTCGTCGGAGGTAGTTTTAGTCTCTGTCGATGAGGCTGCAGGCGTTGTCGGAGTTGGTGATGATAAAGAAGAAGCATCGGCGGTTGTATCTTTAGGGGCATCTTCTTTTCCGCTTGTTTCTTTTGGGGTGTAAGATAGTTGAGGAGTTAGGTTCTCATCATTTAAAATATCTTCCGGAATGGGAATAAGAAGATTTTTTACGGTTTCTGACGCAACCTTAACCCCATTGCCGGAGGGGGTATTGGGGCTAAGAGCGCCTTTAATGTTTGCGGCATCTTGTTGGTAGAATGCTTCTTCTGAAATTTTTTGGTTTTTTAGAGCGCCGTCAGCTTTTGCAACAAGCCAAGGGGAATCTGTTGTTTTGCTGTCAGCCATACTTTCCCACGAGGGGGAAGAAGCTTTTGAGAATGAAAGATCGTTTGAGGATATATTTTTCTCCATACTATGAACAGGGATGGATTTATCTGCCAGAGCGACTTGATTTACGGCATTGTCTGCGGCCACTTTGATAATATTTTTTGACGATGGTTTATTGTCGCCGCTCTTTTCGAGAGGAAGCAAAAGGTCGGCATCTTCATCTTTTAAGGCAGCAGCAAAGGTATCAGACGGTGTTTCATTTTGAAAGGCCTCATTCGTAGCCAACAAAAGATTCGGAAATTTTTGCTTTTCTTTAGAGGGGTGCTCGCTTATGAGCAAAGATTCCGGAGCAGAAAATTCTTCGGCTTTTTTGGGGCGGACAAGACCTTTGGATTGAGGAGCCTCAAGAGGAATAACGATTTTATCCGGCTGTGGCGGCTCCTGAGTTTCCTGTCTTATTAATGTAGGTTTAGGGGCAGCATTTTCAGCAAGTTTGACATCTTTTTTTTCTTGCAAAGGAGATTCTAAAGAGGGGAGTGAAAGCTCCAGCGGAATTTCCGGCAGATCAAAGTCATCAGCCATAATAATTTCATCTTCAGGAACGGCAGAAGGGCTGCCGTGTTTTAGTTCAGGCAGTACACTGAGTGCGATTTTCTTTACGGGTGCGACATTATGAGAGGGGTTGTTTGCCGCATCTTTTAAGAAAAGCGTGATATTTTTGCTGGAAATTTTAAGATCAGAAGTTTTAGAAGGGCGGTCATGCCAATATACCCCGTTAGCGGCAAAAATAGCGAACAAGGATACGGAAAAGCTGTAAACAAAAGTTTTTAAACCTGTTTTTGGCATAAAATAAACCCCTCTAAAGACTTGATAAATCAAAATGCGACTCTTGGCAAGAGTCGCTAAAAAATATGCACAAATTTGTGGATTTTTATAAAAAATATATTATCCGATTCTCAAAACTATCATCTTGATTTTAGGGCGTTTACTTCTTCTTAAGGACTGTGAATTTTTTGTTACAGCAAAAATTTGCAAGTGTAAACAGTATGTTAACCATTTTTTGGTATAAGCAATTTTGCTAGAAAAAAAAGCAAAAATCAGTTATTCTAAAAGAGTATAAAGAGTTTTGCTAAAAATATCATGAAGGAGAAAGACAATGCAATTTATTAAAAACAACATTTGGACATTTTGCTTGGTGGCAGTCTTTACACTGTTGACATTTGCCGGCGATGCGTCAGCACAAACCAGTGTAATGCAGACATCACAGCAAAAGGCCTTAAACGTATTTACCTCCGTTAAGACGATTATTTTCGTAGTCGGTGGTTTTGGTTTGGTTGGCTTGGCCTTTAGTGCGGTTTTTGGAAAGGTCAACTGGAAGTGGTTTGCTTCGTTGGCTGTAGGTCTTGCTATCTTGGCAGCGGCTGGTTCAATTGTAAACTACGCAACCGGTGAAAATATGTCTGGTTTCCAAGACTCATTTGATAATGCTACCAACTAATCTTCTCCTTCGTTTTGGTTTCGGGCTGCGATTTGCAGCCCGATCCAAACAAGGAAGAGGGCAAAGGGGGTCTTGGAAAAACGGGAAACCGCTTAGCCTATCCCCCTTTCTTTTAACATCAATCAGTCTGGCTGGTTGATATTAAAGGACAAGAAAGAAATTAAGCGGGAGGGTGCAATGATAAATTTGAAGAAGATATGCCAAATAATACTTTTGGCAGTATTTGTCAGCACCATGATGGTTCCGGGCGTTGTTTTTGCCAAATCAGAGGGCGGCTATATTGTAGAGGATGAAGGGGTTAAATGGCTGTCTGACAATGGCAGAACATTTTATCGTTTTAATGAGAAAGGCATAAGAATTGAAGCGGTAAAAAGTTATGCAAAAGATCTAAAGCAAAAGATAAAAGATGAAAACATTCAGAAATCCAGCCAAGAAGAGTTTGATGAGTTGGATTATTATTCTGAAAGTTCTCAAAAAAAGAGAGAGGAAGCTCTAAAAGAGGCGGCAGCAAAAAGAGCAGAAGAGATTAGACAAGCAGAAGAAGCAAGAAAAGCAGAAGAAGCAAAAAAAGCTGAAGAAGCAAAAAAAGCTGAAGAAGCAAAAAAAGCTGAAGAAGAGAGAAAAGCTGAAGAGGCTAAAAAAGCAGAAGAAGATAAAAATGTTCCCGAAAAAGAACAAGATGAACAAAACAAGCAAGGTGAACAAGAAGAAAAATGTCCTGATGGATATCAGAAGGTAAACGGTGTCTGTGAGCAGATTACTTCTTCAGGTAATGATCATCAGCCGGATTCGGCGATAACAGGTTGTTCCAGCGATTATGGTATATTCTCCGGTTTAATTGATACAGGAAGCAAAATATTTAATGGTCTAAGAGATTTGATATATGTTGTTGCGGGATTTGGTATTATAGGAGTGGCCGTAGGAGGATTTTTCGGAAACTTAAACTGGAAGTGGCTGGGAGCCATAATCATAGCTTTGGTTGTAATAGCCACCACCGGAGAGATAATAAACATGATAACCGGTTGCGATGAGTTCACCGCCACCATGATAACAGATACTCTGAAGTAGCACAAGAAATGGCAATAAAATAGTCAGCAACAATGGCTAGAAGATAGAACATAGGAGGACGCCATGATGAACATAAAGAAAATAAGCAAAGTAGTTCTGGTCGCCGGAGCACTTGTCTTCGCGTCTTTCTATTGTGCACAACCTGTTTTTGCTCAGCTAGCGGTTGACCAAGATAATATTGGGAATGTCACCAAAAAAGAAAGTAGGAAATCTCGAAAGGCCAATGAGGCCGCAAATACCGCAGCACAAAATGCCAGCAACTCTTATAATGAATCTTTTATGGATCAGTTAGAAGCTGATTTGGACAAACAAATTGCTAATCAACAAAAACAAAATGTTCAAAATAGGTACAGTGACTATGTAAATTCTCAGGAAGTAAAAGATGCAAGATCAAACTATGAGAAACAAGAGCAGGCAAGACAAGCAAACATTAAGTCAGCACAACAAGCATATAATCAAAATGTTTCTAATGTAACCAAGGAACAAGAGGCAAAAGTTAAATCTGCTCAGGACGCTTATGATCAATGTATGGCCTCTGGCGGAGCGTGTTCAGAAAAGTTGTTAGCATTAAATCAAGCTAAAAAAGATAAAACCGCAGCAATTGATGCGGCAAAGAAAGATAAAACCTACACAGATGCAATAACTAAAGCGGAAACTGGTTCTGCCGATTACCAAAAAGCCAAAGAAGCCAATGATAAAGTAAATGAGCAAATAAATGGAATGAAGGCAGATATGACCGCCGCTCAACAAGCAGAGCGAGAAGCCGAGCAAGCCAAGCAAAAAGCCAAGCAGGAAGGTATTGATGCGGCAACAGCCTCTATCCAGGCTCAACAACAAAAAATTGAAGCCGCTCAAAAAGAGAAAAAAAAGGCAGAAAAAGATAGAGACAAGGCTGCCAAAGATGTTGAAAAAAAATGTGGTAAAGATCCCAACAGTAATGCTTGTAAAAAAGCTATGCAAAAAATGGATGAAGCATCTGCCAGAGTAGCAAAAGCAAACCAAACCATTAATGAAGCCAATGGGGCCATAGATGATGCTAAGAAGAATATTGATGACTTAACGGCAGAAGACAGGGCAGCAGCGGAAGAAGCCAGAAAACAGTTAGAGGCAGATGAAGCTGCAGCGGCAGAAGCTGCAGAGAAAGCTCGATTAGAAAAATTACGCAAAGAACAAGAAGAAAAGCAAAAAGCAGCCCAAGATGCACAAAAAGCGAGCGAGAACTACGATAACGCTGTACAAGCGTATAAGGATGCAGCAGAAGAATTAGCAAAAAAACAAGGGCAGTGTGCAAATGGAAATCAAGAAGCATGTGCAGAACTTGACGATTTAGAGACTAAATTAGCAGAAGCAAAGGCTGCTGCAGATGAAGCATATAAAGAAAAAGATGCAAAAGAGAAAAGAGCAAATGAACTGGGAGCTGTAGCAGGCGATGCAGCGGAGTCAGCAAGACAAAATTTGGCAGATGCCCAACAAAAGCAAAAAGCAGCAGAAGATAAAGTCGCAAGCTTAGAAAACGCATTAAAAGAGGCAAAAGCAGCCTGTGAACATTCTAAGACCCTAACATCCAAACAGGGAAAAGCTGATGCAGAAAAATATTGTGCAATGCAGGCGCAATTAGAAGAGCAGTTGGCAGATGCAGAGCACGAATTAATGTTGGCAAAAGAAGGTACTCGAATGGCGCAAGATGCTATGGATATAATGCGCGATATGGCAAATGATTTTGGAGGAGAACACTTTGGTCAAGAATATAGAGCCTTTAGCAGTGCTAAAGATTCGGGAGTTGAAAATAAGCGATTTACGGGAAAATATATTGGAACAATAGACTATTCCAATACCGGCGATGTATTTACGACCTTGACACGCCGTGCGGCGAGAATTTTAGTCGGATTAAAACCGATAGTCTATGTATTTGCTGGCTTTGGTTTAATAGCCTTTGCATTCATGGCCATATTCAATAAGATCAGCTGGAAATGGTTTGCCAATATAGCCATTAGCTTATTCTTGGTAGCCAATATGGGTCGTTTAATAGAATACATGGTTTATACCGTAGATAATAGGGATTTGGCAGCCACGGAAAAGCCAAGCGAATTTGGAGATCATTTGCACGGAGCTTTTGCCGATACGGAATATGCGTGGGTAGATGAGATGACACCATATATGCCGCCTGAACTTGTTGAAACGCCGGATACATCGGTAGAGCCGCCAGCGGAAGAAGAGAAGAAAACGGAAACCAGAGGTTTTTGTGAGGCAGAACAAAAAGGAGGCGGATTATTTGGCGGCGGTGGATTTGCCAGCTGTGTAAAAGATTTGATTTCTGCCGGTAAAAAGGCTGTTGATACGGCCAAGAAGGTTCAAAACACGGTAGATACGGTTAAAAATACGGTTGAAAGTGTCAAATTTGCAGCCAATAACATAGGAGATGCCATAGATAAGATAGGAGAAGGCAATCTTGAAGATAGCTTCAATGCCTTGGGTCAAATTGGTCAAAATGTTAACGCCATAGTTGGCTCTACCGGTGGTATGATGAGCAACGTAATGTCCAATACCATAGATATAGCCAACAATGTTCAAGATATGTCAAAGAGCCGAGATGAGCAAGCAGAATTGCAAGCCCGTCGAGATAAGGGAGAAGCGACAGGGGGCTTTACGGCAGCATTGATGGGACAAAAAGTTACCCGAGATGAGGATGGTAACGTAACCGGAGTAGAGCATCGTTGGGGTGGAAATCTTGAATATGATAAAGATGGCAATGTTGTTGTAAAGAAGAGCGGCTTTGACGATAAAGGTAATGCAATAGAAGGAGATATAGCGAGCAACAAGAAAAATATGCAAAACACTGGACAGCTAGGGTTTATGGACATTACCAATAATGTTGTTCAAAAATCGAATCAGGTCAATCAAAAAGTTCAGGATACCACCCAGACGGCCGGAGCGCTTGTTGGAGCGGCAGCAAATTTCAGTGCTTTTGGTTCAAAGAGTATCAATGAAGGCCGCCAGGAGCGCCAAGCAGAGAAGCGAGCTGCAGAAGCTAAAAAAGAGGCCGCTAAGGCAGAAGCCAAACGGACGGAACAGCAACAAATAAAGAAGGGTGAGGGGCTTTTAAATGATTTAAGCTCTAATACCTCGCAATCAAATGACAAGAATCAAAGCTCTCAAGCATATCAAAATGCTCAAGCAGAGGCTCAAGCCGCAGAGGCCGAAGCCACCGGGGCAGAGCGCACGGCTCAAAGACTAGAAAACGAAGCAAGTCAAGCTCAAAATAGAGCAGATCAACTGGCGCAGCAAGCACAAGCCGCCGCAGAAAAAGCCGCTCAGAGTGGCTCGGCAGAAGATAAGCAAAAGGCAGAAAGTCTAGCCAATCGGGCGCAAATAGCCAAAAATGAAGCTTCAGCAGCTAAGGCAGTAGCCGAAACGGCAAAGTCAACAGCGCAAGAGGCACGTCAAAAGGCAGAAGAAGCCAAAGCGCCGTTGGATGACTTGTATCAGCAGTCTCTAGAAGAGGGGATTAACAATGCAAAAGATGAACAGATAGCTGCGTCAAAGGAGGCTGAAGAGGCCAAGGCTAAAGCAGAGCAAGCAGCACAGTCTTTAGCGGATAAGAAGCTTGCAGCCGAACAAGCTGAGAGCCAAAAGAAACAGGCGGAGCAAGCCGCTCTGGCTGCGCAAGAAGATCTCAAGTCAGATCCTGGTAATAAAGCTAAACAAAAGGCGTATGAGGATTCCTTAAAACAGCTGGGGGCTGCGGACGATGCGCTCAAGGCAGCCGAAAGGGATTATAATAATACGAAAACGGTTGCTGAGAATGAGAAGAAAAAAGCTCAAGAGGCAGCACAAAAAGCTCTAGAAGCCAAAACGGAGCAAAGCAAACTTGAAGCAGAAAGAGATACGGGATGGACACAAGAAAAAGAGGATCAAGCAAGGCAAGAAGAGCAGCGGAGAGCTCAAGAGGCTGAAAGATTGGAGCAACAGCTGAATAGTATATCCAATCCGGTAGATAGAGCCGAAAAGATAAATGATATATACAATCGAGCAGAGATAGCTGCGGGGCAAGCCAAGAATGATGCAGAAACCAAAGCTAAAAAAGCTGAAGAATTGAGGGCTGCGGCAGAAAGAGCAGCGCAAGAAGCCCAAACACCAAGCGAAAAAGCTAAGGCAGAGACACTCCAAAAGCAAGCAAATCTAGCTCAAGAAGAAGCGCGTCAGGCAGCAGAAAAAGCGGAAAAGGCGCAAGAACCGCTCAAAGAGCTGGAGCAAAAAGCTAAGGAGGCATCTCTGGAGGAGAGCAAATATATTCAAGCTCAAGCAAAAGAAGAAAAAGCCACAGCAGAGCGGAATATTCCGGAATATCGTGCTGCAGTGAGTGCCGCAGAAACAAATAAAACACGAGCAGAGGCAGAATTGCAGCGCTTAATAAAGGAGTATGAGAGCGGAAACAACAGCCCAAGTCATATGAATGCTCTGGTAGCTGCTAGAGATAACTATCTAAGTGCAGAGCGACAATATCAAGAAGCTCAATCAACTTTAGAAAAAGAAATTAAGCGTAGGAACGCCGCTGATGTGAAGTATAACGAAGCATATGCCCGCCAACTTGAGCTTGAGGGAAAATAAACTTCTGACAAGTAAAAGTTAACGCATTATTCATAAAAAAGAGGTATTCTAGGTAGTAAGAATGCCTCTTTTTTATGTATTTGGATGAAAGCAAGGGATAACCTTTTTATGGGTGTTGCATAAAAAAATGAGAGCTGTATCATAATATTAGTAACAATGCAGGGATTGAAACGATGCGCGAAATTATATTAAAAGCCGTAGCCAATCCGCCCAAGATACTATGGGGGCCGTTTTTGCCGACGATGCTCAATATGGGTATCCAGTTTCCGATGATGTTTATGTTCTTGGGGACATTTGACATCAATCCGTTGGTTTTTATGGCTACTTTGGTCATCGGACATATTATCTGTATTGCTATTGGCGCAAAAGAGCCTCACATATCAGCAATGATACAAGCCTACGGGCAAACCGCCAAAACATCTCATAACCTTTATAAAGTAAAGGGGAATAAATTTGCACCCTGATTTTGATTTTTTTAGCACATTTGTGCAAGGTCTGACAAACTTAGAAGTTTTAGTCGCCGTAATAGGATTTATCTCTGCCGCGGCATTTGCCGGATTTTGGGTAACGAAATTTGGCTATTATGTGCTGCCGCAACCAAGAGAGTCAAGGGTTTCTGACTTTTTACCTTTTAGTAAGTTGCTGTCAGATGGAATGACGATTCGTTGTTATAATGGCTCTCTGGCCAGAGTTTTTCGTGTTACGGGGGTTGATCTGGCTTTTGTGACCGATGAGAAAGTTATGTCGATGTTGGAGGCGCGCAAAGCTTGGATTGACGGGATGTCTGATTTGCAAGTTACTTGTCGTGTGATTACATTAAGAGAACGCATTCCTTTAGAAGAAAGCAAGGGTGATTTTGGAAATGCTTTGCTTGAACATATAGATGAGGTGTGGAGCTCAAATTTAAGCAGGGTTTATAATAATTCACACTATATCGTATTATCCGTTGCCGATAGAGATGAAAATCTAAAGGATCTTAACTATGCATCTCAAGCATTGATAGCCACATTAAATGAATATGGTGTAATGGCATTGTTTGAGGCAGAAGGAAGTTCTGCGGCAGATAGTCCGTTGTCTGTCTATGCGAAAATCTGTAGTCCGATAACCAAGCCGCAACCCAAAATTAATGGAGCGGAAGGAGCTCATTTGAATGAATTACTGACGGCAGATCACATTCATTTTACAGGAGAAAACGGAATAATCAGATTTTTCTCAGGAGATACGGAAAAATTTGAGATAGTGATGGGAATTCGATCTTCAGGGGATTATATGGATGAGAGTATGGTAACATCATTGTTGTCCATAGACTCTGAATTGGTTCTGCTACACAATGTTCGCCCGATATTTAAGCCACACGCCAGAGCTTTATTAATGCAGCAACAAAGAATGGCCACAATGACGAGCTTTTCGGGAGATGTTATTGATCAATATGGTGAAGTTTTGGCCGCAATTGAAGATAGTGATACCAATCACCAGTCTCTAACTGAGTATGCTATGGCCATTCTTTTGCAAGGAGAAACCCTAGAAGAAATAGAGTTTGCCGAAAGTGAAGTTCAGAGAATATGTCGTTTATTTGGTGTTACTCCGGTAAGGGAAGGCTGGGTCACACAAGCCACATTTTTTAACCAATTTCCGACTTATGAAACATTACCGAGGACATATAGATATTTATCAAGAGTTGTTGCTGCCGCCATTTCGTTTGATAAGCCATCAGAGGGATTTTCTAGAAGTGACTGGGGGCCGGGGGCAATAACAGTATTCCGCACGGCATCTGGTTCTGCCTATCGATTCCAATTCCACGTATCAAGTGAAGATTCAGCTGTTGCACATTGTTGTATTATTGGTCCGACGGGGCAAGGAAAGACAACACTGTTAACATTTTTAGCCGGACAGGCAATGCGTCACAATGATTTGCGAGTATTCTTCTTTGATAGACATCGTGGTGCGGAGATATTTACTCGCGCAATAGGCGGAGCCTATGTTGGATTTGAAGGTGATGAAAAGAATGTTTCATTAAACCCGTTTGATTGTGAGAATAACGTTAATAACAGAGCGTTTTTGCGTCGGTGGATGCGAGCCATTACTTTAGTAGATGATGCCGTTTCTGAAAAAGAGATTGCTAGAGCGGTGACGACAGCATTTGATTACCTTCGTCCAGAAGAACGCATGATGACCAATTTATATAAAAGCTGTTTTTCACCGACAGGAAACATGCGAAGAGAACTATATAAATGGGTAAATCCGGATCAATATGGTAAAATTTTCAATGCGGATACCGATAGTTTGGATCTTAAGTCCAAGCGTTTTATGGCTTTTGATTTTACGCATATTTTTGAAGATGAGACATTAGCTCCGGCAGTAATCAGCTATATTATGCATCGTATTCAATCAGAAACAGGTGAAACAGGTGTTCCCTCCTTAATCATGATAGATGAAACGGCACCGATGTTAAAGCACCCAATGTTTAGAGACTATTTTGTTATAGGTTTGCAAGAAGGGCGTAAAAAACGTCAGGCCTATTTGTGTGCATTCCAACAACCAAATATTATTGATAAGTTGGGAGTTGGCGAAGTTATTCGTGGTCAGTGTCAGACAGTTATATTCTTTCGCAATCCGCAGGCAACACCGGAAGATTATTTGAACTGGAACTTAACTAATGCGGAAACAGACTTTATTTTTGGTAAGAGCTATCGAGATTTTCCGTATGCAATTTTGTTATCACGTCCGGCAACAGGAGAATCCGTAATTTTAGATGTCGATTTAAGCGGATTGGGGCCATATTTACGATTATATAATTCCGGTCGCAAGAATGTTTTATTGGTAGAAGAACTGATAAAAGAATATGGCGAAGAAAACTTTGTTACAAAATATTTAAATATTTAAGAAAACAAAGTAAACGGATTTATTTGAATGGCAGAATGTGCTATTATAAAAGTATAAGATTTATATACAGGAGGTTGCAATGGAAAAAGGTTTTTGGAAAAAACTTCTGAGAGGTTTTCTGGCCTTTCTGTATATAGGTTTTTGTGCAGAAGAAGTACAGGCACAAGCAGTTGTAACGGATACACAAAGTACCGGAAAAACAGTTAAACAATGGTTTACGGAAGTTAAAGAAAGCAAGACGGTGGTAGGCACCATGCAAACTGTTCAAAAAACCAGTACGGCCATAGGAACGGCTAAAAAAAGTGTTTCAGAATATGTAGTAGCCAATAAAGAAAAATTGGAAGAAAAGATTGCAAAAGTTCAAGAATATCAAAAGAAAGCAGAAGAGTATAAAAAAGAGTATGATCAATATAAAAAGCAATTAGATGAAAACATTGCTAAGGCCAAAGAGCTAAAAGAGCAAGCAGAAGATGGAGTTGAAACGGCTAAAGAAACAGCCTCTGCAGCTCAGGATGTTGCGGATAGTAAACTAGATGCCGCTAAAGATAAAGCCGGAATTTCTACAGATAAGGGACAAGAAGAGAAAGCGGACACCGAGGTAGACGTTGAAGCAGATACGACGGATGCTGTTACCGATACAAATGAATCTGTTTTAATAGACGCCCAAACGAACACAGCAAAGGAAAATGCTGCCGAAACAGATCCAACATCAAGCCGCATTCCGTTTGAAGGAGATAATACAGGCACAGATGCGGCAGGCACAGATGCGGCAGGCACAGATGCAGCAGGCACAGATACGGACGCAGCAGATACGGATGCAAAAATAGAGAAGACAAATAATGAATTATCATCAATCTTAACAGAAGAAGAGCAAAATACTTTCAACCAACTGGAAAGCAAGGATTCATTATCAGAAGAAGAAACTCAGAAACTAAATGCATTAAAGGCAAAAATATCACAAATTCAAGATAAGCAAGTAAGTGTTGACGAAACAACGGCATCAAAAGCAACGGAAGCAGAAGTGGCCATTATGGAGGCTAAAAGCATTAAACAGCAAGAGAAAGCAACAATAGATTCTGCAAAAACAAAAGCGGTAAAAGATCTTTCGCCAATAGAGACAGTGAAACCATCGGTTGCGGTTCCGACAGAGCATATTCAGCTAAGAAAAGCTTTTACGACATCTTCATTACATCACTCAGAAACGTTAATGTTTGCTAAAGTTGAGCTATTAAACTTACCGGATGGAGGTACGGATTCTAACGGAACGGTCATTATTCCTCGGGCACTGGCAATGTATTGTGGTTTAAGTTCAAGTGATGCATTAGAAGAAAATAAAATGGATGAATGTTTATTAAAATTAAACAAAGAAAAGCAAAGTGCGCAATTATTTTCCGGAAGTGATGCTCCAAAAGTTTACAATCAAGCACTGGCACAATATGTGGCAGCGAGCATGGCAGAAGCTTACAAGGCCAGACAAGATGCCGACAGTTTTGAAGAAAATTTTATTGATGCGGTAGAATTTGCGCCAGAATTAGATGCTCAAGCAGTATATGATAATATTGTTGAGCTAAACAAAGCCATAGATATGCAAATGAACGGGTTGTTAAAGGTTTTTAGTTCTCAATTGATGGTTCAAAGTTTGTATAACTATGGCAGTTATTCGTTTGTTCCGGCAGAATCAGGAGATGAAGATGAATAGGCATCTGACATATTTTAGGATGTTATGCTGCCTAAGTTTTATTTTTGCAGTATCTATAGTTTATGCCCAAGAAAATGAAACATCAAAGGAAGAAGAGAAACAAGTTTCGGCCGCAGATGTTGAGATGGATGACGGAACCGGTCCTGCAGGAGATTTGATAATTCCTAAACGGATAGCCATGCATTGTGGAATATCCTCAAAAGAGGGCAGAGATAAATATAAATTAAATGAGTGTTTGGATAAGCTTGCGGCAGAGGGTAAGGATCTTTTAAATATTGAACAAGAGGTCATGCATCAGGTAAGCAAAGATGCGTTAGAAAAGGCCTTAACGACTAAATCTGCGGCAGGAAATTATGAAGCAACCCGAGATGAAAAATTAGAAGAAGATAACGAGGTACAAAGCGGTTCTGCAGCAGCAGGAGGGGAGGCGGCTGCAGATGGCAGTGATTTGCGAACCAAACAAACAAAAAATATAAAAATGTCAGGACGCAGTTCAGAGAATTTGTTGCAAGTAATTGATATATATTCAACAAGAGTAGGCTTGGATATGATGGAGGCATTCTTTAGATATGATGCGCCATATCGATTGTCGGAGCAAAATGAGGAGAAAGATTAATGTTTTGCCGTCTGCCATATGGAATAATTTTGACAGCGCTATTTTTAGTGCTTGGCGGCACATGTTGTTATGCAGTAACAGATCCAATAGTAAATACGGTTGATTACGCCAATGGTTTGGTAAAAGATGCAAGTTCGGTTCAAGAAGAATATGCCAATTATGCTAATACATATACTCAAAGCAAAATAGGTGAACTCGGAGATGTTAATGAGGTTCAAAAAAAGACAAAGAAGGCAAAAAAAATAAAAGATCGCTATAATAAAGCTCAAGAAAAATATAACAAAGCCAAAGTGTTGGCAGAGAAAGCAAAAGAAAAAAAAGAGGCTTTAACTAAGAAAGCCAATGAGCTAAAGGAAAAAGCCGATGAATTAAAGAAAAAATATGACGATGCAATGAAGAAGGTTGAAGAAGCAAAAGATAAGGTTGAAGAAGCAAAAGATAAGGTTGAAGAAGGTAAAACAGCATTAGAAAATGCAAAAGAAAATGCATCGGCACTAAAAGATGCGGCGGAAGGGACTGTAAATTCAGCACAAGATAAAGCAAGCGGTACATTAGATACGGCAAAAGAGAAAGCAGGAATCTCTTCATCAGAAGAAACAAATGCCAATGACGAGATTTCTGAAGCCAAGACTTTAACATCAGAGGCAATGGTTGTTGATGAACAAGATTCAGAGACCTCAGAGGAGCCAGGTGAAGAAGAAACAGATCAAATATCTTCTCCAAAAACCTTGTTGCCGTCGGAGTCAAATCAGGCATTGACCGCCATAGAGGCATTGACGTCCGAACAAGAAGGGGTTGTAACCGATGTCGTGCTGCCCACAGCAATGACTACCCCGCAAATGATGACCACAATTTCTGCGGATGAAGTTTTAGAATTGAGTGAAGTTGAAAATAAAGATGTTGTAGAAGCCTCAGAAGCCACAAGTGAATTTAATTTGGAAGAACAATTATTGATGTCCGATCAGCTCAAAGCAAAAGAGCGAAAAGAAAATGCAGGTCCTCAGTTAACCATTGAAGATTTGCAGGCGGAGTTAAAAGCGGGAGATGAGGCAAAGTTAAAAGCGCTGAGAGAGAGCCGTCGTCAAAGTTTTGGAGCATCAAAACAAGCAATAAAGGAGAGTGCAGATGAAAAATAAGAAAATAAATTTGCTGATTATCCTTTGTAGCAGTATTTTCATAATCAAAGAGACAAGAGCCTTTGAGATTCCGTCGTACATAGAAGATCCTCAAAAAGTCAGTGATAATATAAATATAATTATTGAACAAAACACGCCCAAAAGAGGAACCATAACAGATGCTCAAGAGATGTCCCAAAAGACCCAAGAGACCATAGCAGAATATGCGGCCAGACTATATGCAGAGGCCTTGTCGATTCGAGCAAGCATGAGCAATGAAGACGGAGGCGAAGATGTTTCTGAGAATACAATGGGGTCAACCAATAAACAAGAAATACTTCAAAACAACGTTAAGAGCCAAGTAAAAAACATAGCATTACGTCTGAAACAAATTGTAGAATTGGAAACGGCAATAGTAAATTTACAAAGTACTCAAATGCTTGCCGGAATGGATGAGGTATCGACATCCAATAGCACATCAGAGGAGGCGGAGCAATGAAGAGGAATTTATATTTATTGCTGAATGTATTATTCTTTGGGAGCATTTTTTTTGCAACCATTCCCGATGTGCAAGCGCAATTTACTAAAGTTGATGCCACCAAAACGCCGTCTAAACTTTCGATTTGGTTTCAAACGCAAAAAGCCTCATGTGAAAAGACTTTGGAGGGAATTCAAACGTCACAATTTGGTCAATTTGTCGGTGATGGAATTAAGTATACCAAAGAAGGTATATCATATGCAGATGACTTACAAACTAAGAACTCGGAACTATATGGAGAAGTTACGGAGTCAACTTTAAATAGCCAAGAATGTAAAACGGCCATGATTTCTAAAGAAATAGCAGAAGAGAGCCAAAAGCTAAAAGAACTGCAAGAGGAGAAATTAAAGAAACAAGAATCAATTCAAGCAGAAATGGATTTGTTGAAAGAGCAAACATCGGCCAAAATAAATAATGTTAGGCAAAACATTGCAAATTTAGAGCAAAGTATGGAGGATACAGCATCTACAGATGGCGAAGAAGGTGTCATTTTGACAAAAGCAGAAGGAGATTTATCAAAATTAGAAGATAAAGAACTAGAAAAAAGTCCGGAAATGGAGACAATAGAAGAAGAAATAGAACAGATACAAAATGAATTAGATATGCAATTGGAGGACTATGAAAGCGAATTTGAAAATATTGAAGATGAATATGAAGAAAAAATTCTGGAGCAAAGCGAAAAAATTGCCAAATTAACACAAGAACTGTCGGAAGCAAGTGGTTCAAGCACTCTAATAAAAAAAGAAACGAAAGATACATCAGAGGCGTTGCAGGAAACTCAAAATAAGTTTTTATTTTACAAGGCGCCAAGTATCAAAGAAGAAAATAAGATAAAAAAACAAAGAAAAGAAGCTTTGAGCGATGTAATTGTAGAAACCACAACAATTAAAGCAGACAAACAACTTTCAAGAGCGATAACACAAGAAAAAACAGATTCAAAAGAAGATTTGGGGGATACTATGCCGGGAGAATCGGAAGGTTCGGGAATTAGTGCAGAGGTCTTAACGGAGCAGTTGAAAATTTTGCGCAGTTATATAGATGTTGTTTTGGCAGATCTAAAATTGCAAGCATCAATAGAAGTAAACAGCTTGCGAAGAATAAATTCAGTCCCTCTAAAGGATAAATTCAATCTTTGTAATTATACGGATTCATCAAATGTTGGGGCAGAAGGATTAAAGAAGAAAGCAGACAAGGCAATGTCATCAGTAAACAAACTGCAAGAAAGTGCTTCTCAGGTAAAAGAAAATGTTAGCAAGGCGCAAGAAAAGGCGAGCGAAGTAAAAGCAGGTATAAATAATGCAACAGATCAATATCAGCAGGTCAAAGATATGGCAAAAGAAGCCCAAGGTGTAGGCAAAAATTATAATATAGATGTAGATCCTTCAACCATAGGAGTGTTCTGATGATGAGAAAATATGTATATATATTTTTGAGTGTGGCACTTCTTCTGATAAGTAGGAAGGCACAAGCATTTTGGGGTTTGGCAATAGATTCATACCCAATGCCGGATTTTGTTGATGAAGCCGCTTCATATATTCAAGGTTCGGCAGATTTGGCAAACAAGACACAAAAAGACATTAAAACCACCCAAGATAATATTAACAATCTACGAGCGGCAGCAAAGTCGGTTTATAATGGTGAAATGAGCACATTGATTAATAATTATTCTTTACAACCTGGGCAAAAACCGATGGAAACCTGCATGTATTTGGGCAAACAGTATAAAAATGATTCGGCCGATAATGTTTATGATTTGATCAAAATACTATTTTTGCAATATCCGAGCAATGATACGCTGGAACAGCAACAGTATGAAAATTATAAAGAAGAGTTTTACAAAGATACAGTAATTGAAATTTTTACGGCAGCCGGTGCACTTCAAGAAGAATTAGAACAAAACATTCAACCCACTATTGATAAAAACATTGGTTGTATAAAAGGGGAGAGAACAGATTGTGGTAATGATAACACGCCGGAAGGTAATAATGATGCTATATTTATGGAAGGTTTGGCATTCAAGACGGTAGATAATTTATATCAGACCTTGCTTAAGGTAACAGCCTTAAAAGCGCAATTTATTGCAGCAAAAGTTATTTATCAAACTAAACCATTGGCTTATGTCGAAGGAGTAAAAGATCAAACAGCCGATACATCTGGAGCAGCAGAAGAAGCAGCGGCACAAGCTGCGGCGGCAGAAGAAGCCACAGGTGCAGAAGGTGGATCAGAGCAAAGCACGGAAACACAAGCTTTTGCCTTTCCATTGAGTAAAGTTTATGCACAGGCGGCCATACACCATTCAGAACTTTTGAGCTTTGCCCAAGTAGGCATGACACAATCTGAAAAAAGCTCGGTTTTATCTTTATCTCAAGTTGAAAGTGCCGTTACTCTATCTAATGATAAATCACAACAATATGTTGATGGTGCGCTGACATTTGTTGTTCCGGATGCCTCACCAGAAAAACACGCCTATATCTATGAAGAAGATAAGATGGCAGAATTAGACAAACTTGAGCCTATAGATGAGGAGGTCAATAAAGCCAGAGATGTTCACAATCTCATACATGGCTTAAGTGATTATAAGAATGCGGCGGAAAGTGTGCAGGAGATGAGAGAAAAATATGAGAAAGCACTCATCTCTTTAAAAAAAGCAGACAGTTGCGCCAAAAGTTATATTGGTCGCCACTTCAGCAATGCCTCAAGTGTATGGGGAGGAGGAGCCAATGTTACGGATTATGATTCACGCAGCGGCATATCTGGCTGGGCATATAAAGCCTATGAGGCAGCAAAAGCAGCCGAGACGACGGAAACCAGCAGCAGCGATATTATAGCGATGGATATAGATTATGAAAATGTTGATTTGTCAGATCCGACAGATACTAAAAAGAACATGGCAGAGATTGAGGATCAAGGAAGCCTAAGCCCCGGAAAGAGCAAAGAAGAAAAGGCGGTGGCAGAGGCTCGGGCAAGTCGTATGCTGTCTTGGCAAATAGGATCTGAAGCCTCCAAGATGTTAGCGGCAGATTCCGCAAAATGGGGAAAAGAACTGAAAACACCAGCGTTTTCTGTTTGGCAAGACGTAAAAAGCTTTTACAATCAATATTTGGATAAAAAATATGCCAATATAAAAAGCTATTTAACCTCGTTCACGAAAAATGATGTTTTAGCTGTCGTTGCAGAGCGCCTAAAAGGAGGAGAAGCGTCAATAGACAATACTTTGCGGCGCAAAGAAGCCGTTGCACTGGAAGAGCAGTTATCCACAGAAATTCAAGAGGCAGATTCAAAAGGAGAGCAAACATTGTCGGGATATGAGGAGGATTATCAAAGTGGTCTGGCTGCTTTACAAGCGCAAAGAAAGGCCTTGGTCAGTCGTTTAGATAATGCCTCAGCCGAACTGAAAACGGAAAGTGATGTCCTTTCAGATTTAAGAAACCAAGCCAGAGAAGATGCCGGCGCCACCATGAGAGAAAAAGTTACGGCAAAAGAAGATTTCCCTTCAAGCCTGGAAGCCAGCCCATCAGGAAATACATCAATTGCAGCCGTTGAAGATTATGAAGAGCTTTCAGCATCATTCAGTAGTAATGTATCAGAGAACAAGGCTTCATCAGGGATAGAAGAACAAGAAAAGAAGGTGGAGAGGCAAAAACAAGTTGTCAGTTCGTTGGATAAACAACTTGAGGAACTTGATAATAAGATAAAGTCTTATCGGCTAAAAGCTCAGTCAGGAATATTAGGATTAAGGCTTTCGAGGGAAGAAACAAAAAGTTCTTTAATAAAGCAAGCAGCGGAGATGTTGTCTAAATCAGATGGTGATTATGCCAAAGATGTAAAAAGTAATTTATTATCAATTTTGCAAGATTATCCTCTAAACCAAGAGGTTGGATTAATTGTTACACCAGAGACAGTTTACCAAGGCTTAGAAAATTCAGCTCAAAGAGCACTGGATACATTATATAGCCAAGTAGAAGAGCGAGTAAACCAAGCGAGAAAGCAAATTTCTGCTTTAGGAGATAATTTATATAATCCGGAATATCATGAGCAAATAGATCAAATACATCAAAGCATGATAAAAGATATCAAGGCAATGGCGATAAGTGTGAATGCTATAGGAATTTCGGCAATTCGAGGGATAGAGTTGTACGGAAAATTGTTAACGGCAGATACGTCAGCGGAAGAAGAAGACTATTTTGTAGGTCGTCCGGCAAAGGCAAGAGATCTAAAAGCTCCCAAAGAAATTTTTATAGAAAATTTACCGCCGTTAAGAGAGGTATTCCATTTTGATGAAACAGATTTTCAGAATGTAAAGCCTTTTGTAGAAGGCAATACAAAGACGTCGACGATTCTAAATTCTGATTTTTTGAACGTTGGAGGAGAAATTCCCAAGGTTTGGCAATATATGCTGCGTTCACATAGCTATGTTGAAGCAGATATGGATTTGAAAAAAGCGCTAAATGAGGGATGTGCACAGGTTTCGTTTTTCCGCGGAGGAGCAATGCCGTGTAAAGTAAAAAATTCTGCAATTATTGTAGATATGGATGGAGAGGGAAATTATATCCGTTCGTCAGCCACGGGAGATTTACCGGAGTGTTCATACATAGAGGCACGCTCTGGAAATATATATCATACACGCCGAGAAGTAAGCATAAAGCTTGGCAACGGAGAAGGTGAGAACTCAAAAGATTGTGCATACAGTGAGCTGGGAACATTATTTGAAGCTAATGATGAAGGTAATTTGTTATTCCGTCAGCCAACATACAATGCATATTATACTCTGTTAGACGAATTAAATAATTCTGAAGATGAATTAAGTAATGATAAAAAGAAAAAACTGGCAGCATATGATAGAGCACCATTGGCCTTTAATCAAATAGGAGAGTTTTTGGTCTATGCTGAGAATGAAAGAAACATGAAAGAGCAATTAGAAGAAGCCGAAAAACAATATAATGAACTGCTTGAAAAATTGTATGCTACATTGCGAGAATATGGTTATGAACCATCATCAAGTTTGGATTTGGCTAAAGAAAGTGATTATAATTTGGTAAGGAATAAGCTGAATAATATAAAGAATAGCGCTATAACGGAAGCTTTAAGTCAAATAGAAGAAATTGACATTGTAGACAATGATGTTGTTACAGAAAGAATAGAAAGCTTAAAAAACATAATTAGCGCATTACAAAAAGATAAAGAAGAAATGACAATTATTGGTGGTGTAGTAGAGGATCAGAATAATCTTGACGAGGAAATAAAAACCTCTAAAGTAAATGAAGACGTGGCAGATAAATTTATAAATAGTCTAAATAAGGCTTCAGATAGCATCAATTTGCCGGAAGCGCCTTATTGTGCAACATACTAGAGGAAGTTAATTTTTAGCGATGGCACCAAATCAGATAGAAAACGGCAGACAAACATTAGCCCTTGAAGATGGTTCAAGGCAAGCACCGGAATTCTTGGATCATCTTGAAAAAGAAAGTGAAGGAGCTAAGCTGACCTATTATTTGTGGCTGTCTAGATTGTTTATATTTTTAGCCGGAGCATCATTGCTTTTATTGATGAGTTCAGCTTTGGCCCTGTTCCGCTTAGCCCCAATGGTAACAGTAGAGCCGTTTTTGATTATTAATCAAGATGCCTCGGAAGAAATAGTAAGAGAAGAGCCGATTACAACCGATATGTCGTCTAAAGATAAACTGATGAAAATGTTTATCAGTCAGTATGTTATTTTGCGCAATACGGTAATTAATGACCCCACAGAGATGCGCTCTCGTTGGTTGCCGGGCGGGATGGTTAATTATTTATCCTCAGAAGATGTCTTTTATGCTTTTCACCAAAGCGCCTCTTCAAATTGGGAAGCCATGTTTAAGCGAGCTCTTGTGCGAGAGGTTGAGATTATAGATATCAGTCGTCAGGGTGGGGAAAAAAGCCCGGTGTGGAAAGTGGACTTTAAAACCTATGAACTATATGATGAACAAGGAAAAAGCCAAGCACAAAAAGAATCTACGTTGAGAGTGAGGTATTGGACAGCTTCGGTTACGGCTTATTTCATAAAAGAAAGAATGTTTATGGGTCGGCGTCTAATAAATCCGTTAGGATTTACGGTTACGCGATATTCACAAACAGAAGTAGAAATATTCTAATTTGTTGATAAGTATATTCAAGCTGTTAGACATTTAAATCAAAAGAGTATAAGTTCATACTATCTGGAAGAGTATGAACTTAAGCCTAAGAAAGGGTTTTAATAATGCTAAAATATTCTAAGTTATTGATAGTGATTGCTTTATTTTTACTTTCGGGTTGTTTTGGCTCTTATTATGAGCCGGAGCCTGTT
>CALXVW010000050.1 GCA_944392185.1 uncultured Alphaproteobacteria bacterium | reverse complement strand
GCCTTTTAGAATTATTGATTTCAAAAAAGAGGTTTATTCAAAAGTTGCTCAAACTTTTGCTCCTTTTATAAAATCTAAAATTGCGGATTAGTTCTATGGTTGAAAAATTTGTAAAAGAAAAAAATATTGTGCTTAAGGCCGCAAAACAGGGAATAAAAGGAAACCTTTCCCTTTCTTCCGCACAGAAAAAATATGTCAAAAACCTTCTTCTTTTTGCTTTGATGAATGCTTCCGGCAATGAGACCGTAACTAACCGCAATTTTATTAAGTTAGTCAATAAGCTTTTCAAAGGCTTCTTGGTTAAAATTATTAAAGAAAGCCTTGATGACGATGATGATACGGATTTTGAAGAGGCCTTAAACGTTGAACTAAACAAAATCATGGCCGATAAAGCCCTTCTTGATCTTAAAAGTCTTGAAGAGGTTTTGACCCCGGAAACAATTAATTCTTTTCTCAAGGCAAACACCAAAGGGATGTCTCAAAGCCAAATATTAAAACGTCTGCTCGCTTTACGTGAAGCAAAAGCCAATTATCGTGAAACCCCCGAAGAAGAAAGAAAAAGAGAACAGCACCGCAAAGAATATGAACTTCAACAACAACGCCAGAGAATGATGGAAGGGCGTATCCTTGCCAGAGACGGAAGAGATTACTAAAAAAGGCACCTTAAAAGGTGCCTTTTTGTTACTTTATCCAAAAGTCTTATTTCTTCAACTGTGAAGCAACTTCTGCAGCAAAGTCTTCTTCTTTCTTCTGCAAGCCTTCACCAAGTTTGAAACGAACATAACCTGTCATCTTGATGTCTGCGCCCAACTCTTTGGCGGCATCGGCAATAACCTGTTTTACTTTCTTGTCCGGGTCCATGATGTAAGCTTGTTCCTCAAGAACAACTTCTTCATAGTATTTGCGAATACGGCCTTCTACCATCTTCTCAATGATGTTTTCCGGTTTGCCGGAAGCTTTGGCCTGCTCTGCAAAAATTGCTTTTTCATGAGCAACGGCTGCGGGATCAACACTCTCAATGTTCAAAAACAGAGGAGCTGAAGCGGCAATGTGCATAGCAATATGTTTGCCCAATTCTTGCAATTTGGCTTTGTCTGCCTTTGACTCTAAGGCAACCAAAACACCAATTTTACCAATGTTGCTGCCGGCAGCATTGTGAATATAAGAGGCAACAACACCTTCATTTACATCCAACATGGCGGCGCGGCGCAAGTTCATATTCTCACCGATCTTGGCAATCATGTCGGTTAAGCGCTCTTCAAATGTTTTGCCGCATTTGGGGCAATGGAAAGATTTCATGTCACAAACTTCACCGGCACTCTTCAAGGCAACAATGGCGGCATCGGCAACATATTCTTGGAAAATCTCATTCTTGGCAACAAAGTCTGTCTCTGAGTTAACCTCGGCAATAGCACCCTTGTTTCCTTCTACATAAACAGAAACCAAACCTTCGGCTGCAATACGGCTTGCTTTTTTGGCGGCAGTAGCCAATCCTTTTTTGCGCAGCCAATCAACAGCTTCATCCATATTTCCGTTGGCTTCTACCAAAGCCTTTTTGCAATCCAGCATACCGGCACCGGTGGTCTCTCTCAGCTCTTTTACTTTTGCGGCTGTAATTTCTGTCATCTTTTATTCCTTCTTTTCTGATTAAATGGCGGCGATATTTGCATCTTTGTCAAATGCCCATACCGCCGCTTGTGTGATAATATTCCTAAAATGGTTTAGAAATTATTCGGCACTTGCCTCTGCGGCGGCCTTTTTGGAAGCTCTCTTGCGAGCGGGCTTTTTAACCTCTGCTTCTTCTTTCTCAACCATTTCTTCAACTTTTACGCCCTGAGCTGCAATTTGGGCTGACATACCGTCCAATACAGCTGCAGAAACCATTTCAGCATAAAACTGAATGGCGCGAATGGCATCATCATTGCCGGGAACAGGCAAATCTACCGATTCAGGATCTGAGTTGGTATCACAAATACCAATTACCGGAATACCAAGTTTCTTGGCTTCTTTGATGGCCAAAGATTCTTTGCAGGTATCAATTACAAATACCAAATCCGGCTGGCCACCCATGTTCATAATACCACCAAGCTCTTTGTTCAGCTTATCTTGTTCTTTTTTGAGATTCAGCTGCTCTTTCTTGGTATAACCTTCATATTCGTTCTTCTCAGCCATTTCGTTTAATTTAACGAGGCGAGAAATTGATTTATGAACAGTTTTCCAGTTGGTCAGCATTCCACCCAACCAACGTTGGTTAACATAGTACTGGCCGCATCTCTCGGCATTCTCTTTAATGATGTCTTGAGCCTGACGTTTGGTGGCTACAAACAAAACCTTTCCGCCGTTGGCCGCGATCTCACGAGTGGTGGCCAATGCTGTGTAAAGCATCGGGTAGGTCTTTTGCAAGTCAATAATGTGAATATTGTCTTTTTTGCCGTAAATATACGGAGCCATCTTCGGGTTCCAACGACGAGCGTGGTGGCCGAAGTGAACGCCAGCTTCTATCATCTGACGCATTGTAAATGTAGGAAGTGTCATTATTTCTTATCCTTTTCCGGTTAAACCTCCGCAGATCCTTTTGAGCTTCAATCTAAAGCACCGGAGCGAAACATCAAAAAACATCCCGCCAAAATCTGCGTGTGAATTATGAATCGGCACCATTGCCAATTCGTGTGCATTTCTATACTTAAATTATTATTTTGGCAAGCATTTTTTTAATTAAACCGCATAAAAAAAGCGTCGATATTCTCGACGCTCTGAAGTTTCAATAATTTCTCTAGCTAAAAAGCCAGAAAAGAAGCTCAAATAACCCGTATGATACAGCAGCGACAACTCCCGTAAAAAACAGGTCTAACGCTGACAGCATCCAGGTGTTTCGAGTAATCAAAAACTCATAAACACAAACAATTATTGCGGCAACGCCCCAGACCCAAGCCCCCACGCTGAAAGCTGCCGACGCTGCAACCAAAACAGAGCTGAAAAAGGCACTTATTTGCGGATCCCCTATTCTGCAAACAGAAAGCGGAGAACCGATAAGGCCAAAGTAAAGCACCGTGGTTAACACCGCCGCAAAGTAATGAGGGCTCGAAAATCCGTAATCCCAGTAGATTATCAGCAGAATGAAAAATGCCACAAAAGCATTTAACATCATCAGCAACAAATTGTTGCGCGAAATTTTAGATTTCCTTTTCATGTTTAAATAAGTTTTAAGTAATAGTTTTCGATAAGGGCAAGTTATCTCGCTTTTTCTTATTTGTCAATATTTGTTGTTTTCTGTTAAAAGCCTTGAAATTGTGCTTGTTTTGGGGCAAATTTTGGTATATTTTGACGTAAATTGAGTTTTTATTTTGAGGATAATAATGCCTGATTTATTTGAAGCAACCGCTCCGGCAGCCAGCGATTATAGCGCTAACAGCATTGAAGTTTTGGAAGGCCTGGAACCCGTCCGCCACCGCCCGGGTATGTATATCGGCGGAACCGATGAGACCGCTCTCCACCACCTGGTGGCTGAGATTTTAGACAACTCCATGGATGAAGCCGTTGCCGGCTTTGCCAATAAAATCGATGTCGCTATGAATGCTGATTATTCCGTTACCATTACCGATAACGGACGAGGAATCCCTGTTGATCCGCACCCCAAATGCCCCGGAAAATCCGCTCTTGAAGTTATTATGACCGTCCTTCACTCAGGGGGAAAATTTGGCGGCAACGCATATAAGGTATCAGGCGGTTTGCACGGCGTGGGTCTTTCCGTTGTTAATGCCTTATCTGAAAAGCTTACCGTTGAAATCGCCAGAGACAAAAAACTTTATCGGCAAGAATATTCCAGAGGCTATCCAATGGGGCCATTAGAGCTTATCGGAAATGCTCCCAACCGTAGAGGCACATCCATCACATTCAAACCAGATCCGGAAATTTTTGGTGTCAACTCCAATCTTTCGCCAAATCGCATTTATCGAATGGCTCGCTCTAAAGCCTTTTTGTTTAAAGGAATCCTCATCAACTGGAAATGTGCGCCTGAAGTTTTGGGTGAAGGAGAGGCAACTCCTGTTGAGGCAGAGCTTTGTTTTCCAAATGGTGTTCTCGATTTCTTAAACTACCAAATCGGCTCTAAGGGAACCATTAACCGCAAACCCTTTTTTGGCGAAGCGGAGCTTGCAAATGATGAGGGAAAAGTTGAATGGGCCATAACCTGGCCGGAAGATGAAAACGGTTTTTGCAACTCCTATTGCAACACCGTTATCACTCCACAAGGCGGTACTCATGAACTTGGATTCAAAACCGCTCTCATCCGTGGGCTTAAAGAATATGCAGAAATGGCTAATGTTAAAAAAGCTGCCTCTGTTACTGCAGAAGACTTCTTGAGCGATGCCTGCATTATGCTCTCGGTCTTTATCCGCGATCCGCAATTTCAAGGCCAAACCAAAGATAAGCTGACTTCTGCCAAAGCAATCCGCTTGGTCGAATCGGCCGTAAAAGACACTTTTGATCACTGGCTTTCTTCTGACCCCGAAAATGCAACAGCCCTTCTGGAATATGTGATTGACAGAGCCGAGGCCAGAAAGAAGAAAAAAGAAGAAAAAGCTCAGGCCAGAAAAACTCCTACCAAACGCCTACGCTTACCCGGCAAACTGGCCGATTGTTCTCAGGCAGCGGCTGAAGGAACCGAAATCTTTATTGTTGAGGGAGATTCCGCCGGTGGTTCCGCCAAGCAGGGACGTGACCGATTTACTCAAGCCATTCTCCCTTTACGAGGAAAAATTCTTAATGTCGCCAGCGCTTCTCTTGATAAAATCTTGCAAAACCAAGAAATTAAAGATATGTGCGAGGCTCTTGGTTGCGGCGTTAAGGAAAATTATAAAGAAGAAAATTTAAGATATGAAAAAATCATTATCATGACCGATGCCGATGTGGACGGCGCCCATATTGCATCACTATTGATGACGTTCTTCTACCAGCAAATGCCTAAACTTATTGAAAACGGGCATCTGTTTATTGCCACACCACCATTGTATAAAATCGCTGTTGGCGGCAAAAACTACTACGCCTTAGATGATGACGATAAAGATAAAATCCTTGTCAAAGTGGTTAAAGGTAACCAAAAACCCGAAATCAGCCGCTTTAAAGGTCTTGGCGAAATGAGTGCTCAGCAGCTCAAAGAGACAACCATGGATAAGAAAAATCGTCTGCTCTTGCAGGTTAAAATACCTTCAACCAACACTGAAGAAGGTAAGGAAGAGGCTTTTGAAACCAGGCGTTTGGTTGAGCGTTTGATGGGTAAAAACCCTGAAACTCGTTTCAAATTCATTATTGAACGTGCTAAATTTGTCGACGATTTGGATATCTAATGATTCGAAAAATAAAAGACTCTGACATAACCAAAATTTTGGATATTTGGCTCGAGGCTTCTTTGATTTCTCATGATTTTGTCGGCGCTGATTACTGGCAGAAAATGCTTCCCTCTGTCAGAGATAACTATCTGCCTTATGCCGACACTTTTGTGTTTGAAGACAAGCACAAAATCAAAGGTTTTATCAGTGTCTTAGACAAGAAACATATCGGCGCTTTGTTTGTGGCGCCAAAATTTCAAAACAAAAAAATCGGCTCTAAATTACTGCGCTTTACTCAGCGAAGATATCCGCTTTTGAGCCTTAATGTTTTTATAAAAAACCCTTTGGCCATCGCATTTTATCAGCAGAACAATTTCAAAATTATTGCTGAGCAAACAGACCCCTCGACCAAAGAGCAACAACTGCATATGAGCTGGGGGCTGGGCGGCAAAAGCGGTTTTAGAAAAAGATATTACGGAGATTCTTAACCGCTTTTGCTTTGGCGATATTTATTGTCTTCCGCCCTTAGACACTACGAGAGCTGTGTTGGTATGAGCCCGGACTTCTCCTGCGTTTGTTTCTCTGAGATTATACTTATCCAACTTTTCTCCAATGTCTTTCATGGCATTTTGCTCTACCGGAGAGAGTTCTCCCGCCTCACTTCTGGCAGAAAGATCTTCGTATATTGCTTTTTGAAGGGTCAGTTGTTGAGCATGTCTTGTGGCATAAGTATGTATCATCTTCTCGTTGGAGGCAACCTGATCTCCCAAATGGTATACACCATCTTCGTCTTGATGTATCATTCCTACAAGCTGACGCTCAATTTCTTTACTTGCTCCGTTTTCTAAGGTCCCTTTTAAAGATAACCTATATCCGTTTTCTCCTTCTTGAATACTGTAGCTTACCTTGCCATCATCGGTCTCGACGGTGTGTATTTCTGCAGGGGCAGGAGCTTCCGTATTTGAAGCGTTATTTTCTGTAGCGTTTTGAGCGTTATCTTGACTTTCTTTTGCCACCGGCACCTCATTCGATGAATTATCCTGACTTTTCGTTGCGGAAGGAGCTTGATCTTTTTCTCCTTGAATTTCTGCCTTATCAAATTTTACTGATTCGACTCCTTGATTAAGACCTTTTAATGCTTTCTCTTCATCAATATTTACACCTTCCTGCTTTTGAATTTCCGGCTCTGAAATTTCCGCTTTTGACGTTTCTGCGTGTTTGGCGGTCCACTCTTTTGCCATATCTTCCATCTTGGTGTCTATATTACCGTTCGCATCAACAAAATGTCCGGCATCATCAAAGCGTTCCCCTGCAAATTCTGTCATTCGCAACTTCATCTCATCGGAAAAATTCCCTTCTTCCCACATCTTTGCCAGCTCAGCGCTGCTGTGCCATTTGCCGTCACCCAACAACTTATTGGCTGAGGCTGGATCTCTTTTGAAAAGCATCTCTATATCATGTTGCTGCTCTTCCGTGAGATTGTTCACATCTATTTCCGGTGCTTTTGCCTCTTGTGTCGGGGCTTCTTGTGCCGGGGTCTCTTGTGTGCTTGCAGAGACATCCTCTGATCCGTTGCCCCAACCTTCACGTAACGGGGTTGACATTTGAGCTTGATCCTGCCAATCCATAGTTCCTTCATTTACAGATCCTGAAGCATCAGTGTGAGAAACATTTCCTTCCGGCATATTGCCCCAGCCCTCACGTAACGGGGTAGACATTTGAGCTTGATTTAACTCTTCATCAACATGGTTTGGCGCTTCTGGCTGTGAAGCTTGGTTTTCAGCCATATCACTTCCGGTGTCATCTCCCGATAAAACTTCATCACCCATTGAATCGGCACCAAAATAAGCGTGAGCTCCATACGCGCCAAGACCTAAGGATACAACACCACCTACCATTGCGGCTGTTTTACCTCCATGTTGCCAAAGGTCTTTCCACCCTTCTTTTCCCTTGCTTTCCCAAATCTTTTTCAAGGCTTCTCCTGTCTTTCCGGCCGATGTCTTTACCTCCTCTCTGAATTGCTTCTTGAAAACTTTAGTTACAGCCGGAGCTATGGCTACAAACTGGCCTCCAGGAATAATCCTGGCAAGGCTTGTGCCGGCAGCTATTAGTTGGTTTCGCGATTTACTGTCTTTGACTAATTGGGAAAAAGAAAAATTATGTTTTTTGGCCTCCTTATAAACATTTCGTGCAACCATACTCATGCGAAATGCCATATAAGGCATTCCCACTCCTAAAACCGAGGCGCTTATGCCTGCTACCATGCTAACTTGTGGATGCTTTTTTTCATACTCTTGAATCTTGTCCATCAATTTTCCGGTATAATCTATGACTTTAAGCCATTTCTTTACCGGAGCTATATTGCTTTGTGCCGTAATATTACTAACCAGTTTCTCTTGAGCTTCTGAAGGCGTAAATTTGCCCTTAAACATTTTTTGATAAATCTCTTCTTTGGATTCATTTTGCTCTACCATTTTACCTATGGAGGCAGCAAAATAAACCAACTTTCCTTTTTCTTGTTTTTGAGGCGTTGTCTGAGATTGATTGCCGGACACAAAATCTCTGAGGCCGCAAAAATATTCTGTGGCTATACGATTGCTCTCTTCTTTAATATGCTTTTGCAGATTTTCCTGAGTGATCTCATCTTCAGAAATGGCTAACCGACGCAGAGCGCAAAAATATGCCGCACCATCCAGTTCCTCATTTATGTGATATCCTTCAGGGTGATATTCTAGAGATTGGGCTTGCTCTAAACGCTCTTTTACTTCTTCTCTTAATGACTTATCCTCTTCTTCCGGTGTGGAAATGTGTGGATCACAGTCTTTTTCAAAAACAAAAGCCTCAAAATCCTTTTGCAACTGCTCTTTGTCTTTTAGTTTCTCAAAATCGTCCCTTGATAAATTTTTTGTCGCCAGAAATTTGTCAAACCAGATATTGTTTTTCATTTCTTCAAGACTAGCCATTTTGATTCTCCTGCCCTTGAACATCATAATGTTATATGTATAGTACAATATTCTTAATAAATGGTCAATCGCTTTTTGACAAAATAGACTTATTTTAACAAAAAGCCGCCCAAATGGGCGGCTTTTTGCTATTCTTGCTTTGCATTCACTAAAATGTGACGCAAAATCCAGCGAATGACTCGGTCAAAATCATCCGGACCATTGACAACATAGCTGTTGTTGGGAGCGATGGACACGATCTCATTCCACGAGGGAGAAATTACATCATGATATTCCTGCAACCTTTCATAGATCTTCTTCTCCTTGCGAGCTTTCAACCTGGCGGCGGCAACATCATCGGGCACCGAAGACTTGATGAAGGCCAGAGAATATTCCTCCGACATCTTCTCTTGCATATAGAGGACACTACCGACACTCCGCGGATAGCCATCAATGATGGTGATTTCTGCCGGATGTTTTTTCAGATACTCATGAACAAATGGGTTAATCAGTTCTTGCGGAACCAGCTGATCTTTCTCAAACGGCTCTTTAATCTCTATTCCGAGAGGCGTTTGGTTCTCAACTTCTCTTTTAAGGAGCTCGCCGACAGATATCATTTTGATATCCTTTTCTGCTATGCCGAACCAATCAATCAGCTCCCATTTTAGAGCTTCCGAAAGGATACTTTTGCCACTTCCGGGCTTGCCAAATATGGCTAAGACAATTTTCATGTTTTTCATAGTAATAGTATTAATTTTTAAGTTAAGATACTGGCGTGTTACCACATTTTTTTGCAATACGCAATATTTAATCTTAAAAAAAGATTGACATTTTATTTTTGTTTTCATATATTCGCCTTGACCTTGGGGTTATAGCTCCGCTGGGATGGCTAAGCGAAAAGAACCCCAACGGGTGCTTTTCGTCTGTAACATCTTGGCTGCCTTGCCAAGCTAGGGAAGCGGCAGCAACCGCAGCGAGGATAGGCACCCAAGGCGCTTGAATAAGCGCTCGACCTATTATTTTATTGCAACATGGGGTTATAGCTCAGCTGGGATGGCTAAGCGAAAAGGACCCCAACGGGTGCTTTTCGTCTGCAACATCTTGGCTGCCCTGCCAAGCTAGGGAAGCGACAGCGACCGCAGCGAGGATAGGCACCCAAGGCGCTTGAATGAGCGCTCGACCTATTATTTTGTTGCAACATGGGGTTATAGCTCAGCTGGGAGAGCGCTTGAATGGCATTCAAGAGGTCAGGAGTTCGATCCTCCTTAGCTCCACCAATTCT
>CALXVW010000049.1 GCA_944392185.1 uncultured Alphaproteobacteria bacterium | reverse complement strand
AAGGCGCAAAGGAATACCAAACCTCTCCCGCAAGGGGGTAGAAAGCATGCCTGAGCGGGTTGTGGCCCCCACCAGAGTAAAAGGCTGCAAATCTATCCTCACCGAGCGCGCCGAAGGCCCCTCACCGATAATCAAATCGAGCTGAAAATCTTCCATTGCCGAATACAAAACTTCCTCAATCGCAGGGTTAAGGCGGTGAATTTCATCAATAAAAAGCACATCGTTGCGCTCAAGATTAGTAAGGATGGCAGCCAAATCACCTGATTTTGAAATCATCGGCGCCGAGGTTGCACGGAATCCGACCCCAAGCTCTTTGGCCACAATGGAAGCCAAGGTCGTTTTGCCAAGCCCCGGAGGCCCGAACAACAAGACATGGTCCAAAGCCTCTCCCCGCTTTTTGGCGGCTTCAATAAAGACTTTTAGGTTTTCGCAAACACTCCTCTGCCCGACAAAATCAGCCAAACTTTGCGGTCGCAGATTAACCGGGCTGTTTAAGGTTGCCTCACTCTCATCTTCAGTTTGTCTTTTAGGGCTGACAATACGTTCTTCAATCATCTAAGTTCTAGTCCTTGTTTGCAAATTCTTTAAGAGCCAGTTTAATAAGGGTTGCCATGTCTGCATCGGGTGCCTTAAGAGCGGCCTGGTTTACGGCCTTATAAGCCTCCAAGCGCTGATACCCCAAATTAACCAAGGCAGAGATTGCATCTTCGATTTTGTCCGGATCACCTTGTTGTGCGGCCAGAATATCAGCCACGCTGTTAGCATCCTCTTGCGGTGTCATATTCATATCCAAATCCTTTGCCAGTTCGCTTGTTGGGATAGTCACTATCTTATCTTTCAGTTCAGTCACAATCCGGGCTGCCAATTTGGGCCCCACACCGCTGGCTCTGGTAAAGGAATTTTTATCCTGAGCAGAGACGGCCTGAGCCAACTGCAACGGCGAAAGCACCGACAAAATTGCCAAACAAACCTTAGCCCCCACACCCTGCACTTTGGTTAGAGTATTAAACCACTCTTTCTCCCAAGCATCATAAAAACCAAAAAGAGAGATACTGTCTTCTCTGACCACGGTTTCAATCAGCAGTGATGCTTCAGCACCAGGCATAAGTTTTGAGAGTGTTTTGGCAGAAGCAAAGACCAAATATCCGACCCCGTTAACATCAATAATGCAGGAATCCTCGCCCAAAGCATCAACCAAACCACGCAATTTTGCAATCATCTATGTAATCCTTATTTTTAATTATGCAATCATCCTAAACAAAAAGCTCTTCTGTTACAAGCGCTTTTTGCACTTAAGAACAAAACCCCAAATTGAGCACAGAGATAAATCAGCGCATTCGCCTGAAAGAATTATGTGTAATGGCAATTGCCAAGGCATCAGAGGAGTCGTTATTTTTAGGCTTGCACCCGGGCAGCAAAACTTTGACCATGGTTTCGACCTGATTTTTCTCGGCTTTTCCGACCCCGACCACCGCTTTTTTGATTTTGTTTGGCTCATATTCGGTCACGCTGATATTGTAAAGAGCCGGCACCATCATCACCACGCCGCGCGCCATACCGAGTTTGATGGTGGAAACCGCATTGGTATTTAAAAACACTTGTTCAATCGCGGCCTCATCGGGCTTATAAAATTCAATAACATCACTTAATGCATTTTTAATCTGTGCCAACCTTTCGGCAATAGGCGTCTTGGTTTCGGTGGGAATAAAACCGTCTGCCACATAGCGCAAACGATTATTTTCGGCTTCGATAATTCCCCAGCCGGTAGAAGACAAACTCGGATCCAACCCCAAAATTCTAACCATATTTTTTCCTTAAAAAATCCGCTGTGTTTACATTATAAACAAACAGCGGATTAATTCACCAAAAATCTGAGATTATTCCTCAGGATTCAGTTTTTGCATAACTTCATCCGAAAATTCAGCATTATGATAAACGCGTTGAACATCGTCATCATCTTCCAAAGCATCAATAAAGTCGAGCAGTTTTTGAGCTGTCTCAAGATCGTTGACATCGGTTTTGACCATTGGTTTCCAATCCAGACGAGAAGCAGACGGTGTGCCGAAAACCTTTTCCAAAGCATCGGTCACGGCAGCCAAATCATCGGGCAAAGTCTCAATGTCATGATGTTCATCATCGCTAATGACATCATTGGCGCCGGCCTCCAATGCGGTTTCAAACATTTTGTCGGCATCAGCAGCGCTTAAAGGATATTCAATAAAACCAATACGTTCAAAGTTGAAAGCAACCGAACCGTTTTCACCCATAGCACCGCCGCGCTTACCAAAGATTGTGCGGATATTTCCGGCCGTGCGGTTTTTATTATCGGTCATAGCCTCAACAATAACAGCAACTTTTCCCGGGCCAAAACCTTCATAACGGGCAGAAACATAATCTGCACCGCCGGCAGTTTGTGTTGCTTTGGCAATAGCACGTTCAATATTATCTTTAGGCATACTTTCGGCACGGGCAGCCTGAATAGCCAAGCGCAAACGCGGGTTTTTATCAGGTTCGGGCAAACCGCTCTTGGCGGCAATGGTAATATCACGAGCCAATTTAGCAAAGACCTTTGCTTTTTTGGCATCTTGAGCACCTTTACGGTACATAATATTTTTAAACTGGGAGTGTCCAGACATCTATTTACTCCTTGAAAAAAAGCCTTAACTCGGGGCAGTTATACAACAAGCAATATTTAAGCGCAAGATTTTTTTACAAAAGAAGAACTAGATTTAAGACTTATTCAGTCAAGACCATATAAGTAATTTTTTCATTATCGGCCTGCAGAACGCGGAATCCGATATTATTAATGGTAATTAGCCCTGGTTTATTTGGGAAACTGATATTTTTGAAAACGCCGCCGTTACCGAACCCTTGATCATAGTCCAAATAAGTAAACCAGATACGATCAAGTTTGACACCGTCATATTTCACATCGAAACCCTGGACCGCTTCACTTTGTTCAGTTTTAGTATTTTTAACTTCCACCATTTTCAAATCAGAAGGATACGGGAAGAATTCTGTATCCAAAAGGATAAGATAATCGCCATCTATCTGCCCGATTTTTTGATAAAAGCCACCATTTTCATCAATCAATACCGCATAACCCTCCATCTCACCTGGGATCATCCGATAAGTTTTACCGTCAATTGTCACCTCTCCGATAAGCTTATATTTTTTATTTTCCCTCAAAACAATTGGCAATGAAGCACTATTTAGAGCGCCGGATTTATTTGGTTTCAAATACTCCTGAGCATAGTAACTTTTCTGATAAACCTTGCTATTGAGAACAGAGTATCCCGTATAGACTGTCTGTGCCTCATTAGGCTTAAAATTCCGTTCCTCCACACGTTCAGTCCGGAGCAGTGTCGCTTCACCATCTGTCTCATAAAAAGTTATCTTATGCCCGTTCCACATGGTAAAAATATCATTGCGCTGAGGCAAAATATTATAATCCCCGGCCCTAAAGCAACCAGACAACAACGCCAAAGACACCAACAGACATAATTTTTTCATGAGGTCCCCTCTTCTTGCTCAAATTAAATTTATTTTTAATTATTATACTATAAACTTCGTTTAGTAAATAATTTTATAACATCAGGGATAACTCTAAAAAATGATGAGCAGTTGCTGGCAGATAAGCTTTCACCTTAAAGGACAGATAAGCGAAGAATTTGAAAATTTCTTAGAAGAATATTTTGAAGTTTACGCTCAAAACTTTGATGAGAACGACAATGATGAATACATCGGCTACACGGCCAAAGATTTCAAAGAAGAAGATATGCAAGAAAGTGCAAAAAAGCGCGGGCTCTCATTGCCGCCATATAGGGTCGAGAAATTAGAAAGTGCCAATTGGCTCAAATACTATGTTATCCGCTTTGCCCCGTTTGAGGTTGCAGATTTCTGCATTTATGGCATTCATGAAAAAGAAGCCCCCCAAACCAAGAAAATTCCACTTCAAATTTATGCCGCCACTGCTTTTGGCTCAGACCACCAAACCACCAGAGCGTGTTTAACCGCCATCAGCGAGCTGTATCACAATGGTTTTGTGGCAAAAAAGATTTTAGATGTCGGCACCGGATCCGGCATTTTGTCTTTGGCGGCCGCCAGTCTTTGGCCCAAGGCAGAAATCACAGCGGTAGATATAGATGAAGAATCCGTGCTGGTAACCCAAAGCAATACCCAAAACAACAATCTGGATAGCCACCTGAAAATATGCCAAAGCGATGGCTATAAAGCCCCTTTGGTTAAAGAAAAAGCCCCCTATGATTTGGTTTTGGCTAATATTTTAGCACGTCCACTCTTGGAAATGGCTCCGGATTTGCAAAAACACCTGTCTGCTAAAGGTTATGCGATTCTTTCAGGTTTTGTAGACAATCAAACAGATTGGATTATTTCCACCCATCAACAACTTGGGCTTAAATTGTGCAAGCTATATGAATTTGATAACTGGCGCGCAGCCCTACTGCAAAAGGCATAAGACAATGACGATTTCAGATTTACAAAAAGAATTGATAAAACACAAATGGGATGCCTACATCATCACCCGCGGTAATATGTTTTTAAGCCAAGAAGCCACGCTAAAAGAAGAAAACAAGTTATATGAAATTTGTGGCTTCAGCGGCTCTGCCGGAACCTTGATTGTTTTTAAAGATAGCGCTGTTTTGCTGGTAGACGGTCGCTATGAACTCCAAGCTGCCCAAGAAGTTGATGCAAAAGAAGTCAGCGTTGTTTGCACCACAGACAGTGTTGGCAGCTGGCTCCAAAAAGAAGACGAGAGCGGCTTAAATATTGCCTATGACCCCTGGTGCCACTCCATAAGCGAGGTTGAATTCTGGAATCGAGCTATAAAAAAACATCACTTTGTTGAAGACAACATCGGAGTTCTAGGCACCAGAATCTCCTCTCAAATTGCGGATATTTTTGAGCACGATATTGAGTTTGCCGGCGTTTCGGTAGAAGAAAAAATTTCTTACCTGACGGATTTTATAAACAAAAATAAGTTGGAAGCCTTTTTTATCAGCGAGTGCGAGGCTGTCTCTTGGCTCTTGAACTTGCGTTCAAACTGCCTGCCATACACTCCGGTTTTAAGAGCCTTTGCCCTAGTTGACAAAGAAGGAGAAGTTAGCTTATTTACCAATGATTTAAACAAGATAGAAGCTGAGCTTGCCCTCTATAAAGGCAAAGAGATTGGCCTTTCTCCCAACACCACACCCAAAAAGATACAAAATCTGATGAAAGACCACAAAATCTGGATTTGCAATCTGGCAAACCCGATTCTCTCTTGGAAAGCAGCCAAAAATGCGGTTGAGCTGGAAGGTTTTCGCCGCGCTCACATCCGTGACGGTATAGCCGTCTGCAAGTTTTTGTATTGGCTGGAACACAACTGGCAAGGACAAGATGAATTTTCCATTGCGGAGAAGCTTAGAGAATTTAGAGCCCAGGAAGAAAATTTCAGAGATTTGAGTTTTGAAACCATAGCCGCATTTGGTGCCAATGGTGCCATTGTCCACTACACACCCAAACAAGAAACAGCTCTTGCCTTAGAGGCCGATTCAGTTTTACTGCTAGATAGTGGCGCTCAGTATCTTGACGGCACAACAGACATCACCCGCACCATTGCCATCGGCAAAGTTGAAGATAAAATAAAAGACAGCTTTACACAGGTATTGAAAGCGCATATTGCCGCCGCCTCGAGCCGTTTTCCAAGCGGCACTCAAGGGCGCGCTATTGATACTATAGCCAGGGCTGAATTATGGCACTTTGGTAAAGACTTCAACCACGGCACCGGGCATGGCGTCGGTTGTTTTGGCTGTGTGCATGAAAGCCCAGTTTCTCTTTCTCGCCGAGGCAAATCGCCGCTTGAAAAAGACCAAGTAACATCCATTGAGCCCGGCTATTATGTCGCCGGAGAATATGGCATCAGAATAGAAAATTTGTATTATGTTGCAGAAGATACCAATCCTGATTTTGCCGAACCGATGTTAAAATTCGAAAATTTAACCTTAGTGCCTATTGATAAACGCCTCATCAATAAATATCTCCTAACTAAGCAGGAAATAAGCTGGCTCAATGACTACCACAAAGAAGTCTACCAAAAACTAAACCAGCTATTGCCCTCAGAAATGCAAAATTGGCTGGCGGCTGCCTGCGCCCCACTATAACCAATACACTTTTAAGACAGGTGTATAAAAGAGGAGAAACAGATGCGCAAACTTTTGCTTGCTTTGAGCCTGGTCTTTGCCTTTTCCGCACAAGCACAGGTGGTTCCGACCGATGGCTATATGCCCTCCCAAGGAATAGAACCCTATTTTGATGCCGATGAAAGTAGTTATGATAAATCGATTATTTATATTTTTTTCAATAACGAGCCTTGCTATACCTGTGCCGCCGCCATTGAGATGATAGAACAATTCTATGACCAAAATTTCATCGATGAATACAATATGTTCATGATTAATTATCAAAATGATGATGAAAACAATTTCATACAAACCTACAACCTCTCACGGCCGCTTGAAGTTGTGCTGGTTCGCATAGATGATGGCGCTCCCTTTGGCTATACCAAGATAGAAAATCTACAAAATATGACCTCAGATCCGGTAAGTATGGAAGACTATTTTGTAAATGAGGTTAATAACTTTTTAGGCAACAATGGATAGTTCGCTACCATTGATTTTAAGAAAGTGTCTTGACAAACTTTTAGTTGGTATTATCCTAAATTAGAAATTGCTGGTTGTAACAAACAATTTTTAATAGAGGACAAAACAATGGCAACAGGTACAGTCAAATGGTACAGCAGTATTAAAGGTTATGGTTTCATCACTCCTGATGAAGGTGACAAAGATGTATTCGTACACGTCACTCAAATAGAGCGCGCCGGCTTAAAGAGACTAAACGAGTTTCAAAAAGTAAGCTATGAGACTTATGATGACCGCGGCCGCACGGCGGCAGGAGAAATAAAGGTTCTTGGCTGGTAAACTAATATAAAGAGAACCAAAAAAATATCCCCGCAAATTGCGAGGATATTTTTTTATAATTGCTTGACATTTTCGGTTCTGAAAATCTTCAATTTTTCCAACCGCTGCTTTTTCACATATTTCAAATAAGCCTCATATACAAAAAGCACCACGCCGGAGAAAATAAGCGGCAACAGATAGTAGATGACACGATAAGCAATAAGAGCGCCAAACAAAGTTGCCTGGTTGTGCTCTCCGGGGATGATATACATAAACAAGCCTTCAAACACGCCCAAACCTCCCGGCACTTGGCTAAACACACCAAGCACCTGGGCAATGATAAACACGCCCATAAAGGTATCAAA
>CALXVW010000048.1 GCA_944392185.1 uncultured Alphaproteobacteria bacterium | reverse complement strand
GCTCTAGCGGCAACAAATAATATAGTCCGATACCTATGACAAAAAATACCGGAAGCCAAAATTTTCTTCTTTCCGGCTCAAGATCTGCCTGGCAGTGTAAATATACCCATAATTCTCTTATCATTTTCATCATAAAAATTAATCTAATTCACCATTCGCTTATTTGCAATAATTTAACTTTTGTTATTATATTATATAAAAATCCGGAGGTTTTTATCATGAAAAAATTTTCTATACTGCTTGCCTTATTTGTTTTTTGCACCAATACAGCTTCAGCCAAGGTGACGGCTATCACTGACTGGTCTGATTCTATGGCCGATAGAGTCAATACTCTGGAACCTGATACTGTTTCTTGCGCCGAAAAATGCCCCGGCTACGATGTGACCGTAACATATTGTTATAACTATGGTGAAGAGCTTGAAAGCTGCCCTGAAGATGGATGCGGATATTATCATCGTTGTGTTCCCGTAAAATAGTTAAAAAAACGCCTCAAGAAAATCTTGAGGCATTTTTCTCATTCAAAAACCTTCTTCAGCTGCTCAAATACTGCCTTTGGATTGCTTACCGGAACAACTTCTCCCTCATCCTCAGGAATCACGCACCCAAGCTCTTTGATAACCAGAATTACCGATGCCTTGCAGCGGTAAATTGAGGCCGGAGATTTTTCTGACACAAACGTCAGGTCCCCGGGGCCGGCTTGTTCATGATCTGTTTCCAGCGCCGAAACACTAACGTCATTGTATTTGGGCGGGAACCGAAAGTTACCGATTTTTGCAATTTCTGAGAGCGTCTTGCAATTGATCTGTGTTTTCATAATTTTTTAATTAGAGTTATACAAATAGGTTAAGTTGGGCTTGAACCTACTCCTTATTTTTTCTCTTGGCAATTATATTTTTATTTTTTCTTTTCAGATTTTCTTGAAATCAGTTCTAAAACAAAGTCTGCCGCGTTTTCACTCGGGGTTTGCTCCCCTGCACTCAAAGTCTCTTTTACTTTGCGAAAACCTTCTTGCTCCCGCTCATACAAATCGCCTTTAGCCAGCAATTCTAAAATCTTATTGGTGATATTGCCGCTCACACATTGCTCCTGCAAGAGCTCCGGAACCACCAAACGGCCCAGCATTATGTTGGTGAGATTCACAAACTGAATCTTCATAATCTTGGCAACTATCCATGCAGTCAATTTAGAAACCTTATAGGCGATAATATGCGGAATATGGCAAATGGCCAACTCTAAGGCCACCGTGCCAGAGGCGGCAATAGCCGCGCTTGAAGCCTGAAAAGCATTGTACCTATCCTCTTGTGTCTCCACCACAATCAGAGGCAAACCACTATCTTTCACTCCGGCTTTAACAAGCTTTGAAACTGTCCGCACAGTCGGAATCACAAAATAAAAATCTTTATCTTTCTCCAGCAATTTGCGTCCGCTTTCCAAAAATACCGGCAAAAGCTTGCTTACTTCCGTTTTGCGCGAACCCGGCAAAATCGCTATTATTCTTTTTTCTTTTGGGATATTAAAACGTTCTCTGAAAGCTTGCCCGTCTGCGTGCAGGACCTCACTCTCTATTACCGGGTGCCCGACAAACACCGTTTCCAGATGATATGGGGTAAAATATTTTGGTTCTTGCGGCAAAAGCGTCATCAAAGCATCTATATATTTATACATCGTGCGGGCGCGTTTTTTCTTCCAAGCCCAAACTTGAGGAGCAACATAGTGCAGTTGCGGAATACCCAGTTTTAACTTGCGTAGCGCCTTATGCACCCTGGCGCAAAAGCTCCAGCTATCTATTGTTATCACAATATCCGGCTTTACCCGCTCTATGTCCTGAACTGTGTTTTTGATATGCCTTAAGACTTTGGGAATACTCGGGATAACCTCTACCAAGCCCATTATTGCCAAATCCGAAATATCAAAAATAGATTTCAGCCCGGCGGCTTCCATCGTGTCTCCGCCAAGGCCGTAAAATTCTACCTTGCCTTTGGTCTTTTCTCTTAAAGCACGCATTAGGCGTGAGCCAAGCAAATCACCCGAGGGCTCTCCGGCTATTAAATAAATTTTCAAATTCTCAGAAGTTTTCACCGGGGGTCACTCCTACTACAAACATTCCATATTTATCAGCCAAGCGGATTACCTCTTTCTCATCTACAATCAACCCATTCCCGGTATGAACGGCAACTCCTCTCAAACCTGCCTCATGTGCTCTTTCTATGGTGCGAGTGCCGATAGTGGGCAAATCTATTCGCATATCTTGCTCGGGCTTGCGCAATTTAACCAGCACACCGCCCACTCCCTTGCGGCGATAATCCCCGCAACGGCGGATGAGCTCATCGGTGCCTTCTATGCCCTCAACTCCCAAAACCAATCCTTGCTGTACCACCACTGCCTGACCGACATCCAAACGCCCAAGCTCGGTTGCCACCTCTATTCCTCTTTTGATATCAGATAGGGCTTGTTTATCCGGCTTCTTCTTGCCCAGCACACCTTCTTTTACCAGCAAGTCTGACATCACCTCATGCACACCTTTCACCTGCATGCCTTCTGCCTCAATCTCTTTAACCAGTGCACGCAAAATACCGTCATCGCCCAAAGCTTTGGTCCCAATCTTGGCAAAAAACGCCGTGGTGCGCAAATCCGGCACCAAATCAAAAAAACTCGGGCGGCGAATGGTGCCTATCATTATCACGTCTTGGACCTTCTCTTCGGCAAAACGTTTGAAACCTGTGCCTGCCTGGCCAATCCTTATCCACTGGTGCGGCACATTTTCATTTACTGTGTTTTTATCTGCATTGCCTTCTATGGCTAAAACAAAAAAATCTCGCCCCTGCTCTTGGCAATGGCGGATTAATTGAGCCGGAATTGTTCCGCCCCCGGCAATAATACCCAATTTGCGCTGTTGTGAAGTCATGTTCTCGCTTCTGCTTGTTATCTCTTTTTTGGTTATAATAAAATTTTGGGGAGTTGGCAATAGGCAAACTCCCCAAACTTAAATTTATGAGCTCTTAGTCTGCCTGCATTACATTGCGGCGGCCGGCTAAAGCCTCGTCAATAAACTTCAACTGTTCCATTACCATTGAGTTGTCTTTGAACTTCTCTTTGGCCTCAGCCAAGCGACTTTCAAAGCTTCCCTCTTTGCCCTTAAACAGGAACATAAAGGCTCTGGTGATGGATTTTACCGTGTGTTCATCAAAACCGCTTCTCTTTAGGCCAATTACATTCAAGCCTCTCAACTTACCACGATCGCCGGTGACCATACCAAACGGAATAGCATCTCTGTCCACACCAGACATACCTCCAACCATGGCTTTGCGGCCAATACGGCAGAACTGATGCACGGCGGAATTGCCGCCCAAAATCACGCCATCGCCCAAGCGAACATGCCCGGCGATAACCGCATTGTTGGTCATAATCACATTGTTGCCGACAACGCAATCATGTGCAATGTGTGAGTTGACCATAAACATTCCGTCGTCGCCTACTCTGGTTATCAGCTTCTCAGGCTCTTCCCCTGGAATTTGGTTTTGTCCTTTTGGAGTACCACAGTGCATGGTCACATTTTCACGGATAACATTGCGCTTGCCGATAACCAACTTGGCATCTGGTTGGAACTCATTGCCGTGATCTTGCGGACCGCCGCCTAACACCGCACCGGGGAAAACTACCGTACCCTCGCCAATGGTGGTGTCACCCATGACGGTTACACGGCCAAGCAAGCGTACATTCTCGCCTATTTTGGCTTTGGAAGATATCCAGCACAAAGGCCCGATTTCTGCACTGTCTGCAATTTGAGCTCCTTCTTCAATGATTGCTGACGGATGAATTTTTGCCATTTTCTTATTCCTTATAATCGTTAACAGATGATCTTAAGTTAAAAAATTTTTCGCCCTTTGTAAAAACACATAATATTTCACCTCCGAAACATTCCCCCGGGGAACGCCCCGGTGCGATTAGCAAGCTGTAACCCGCACCGCTCCCGTTGGTCGGGGTGCTGGCGCCAGTGCCCAGGCAACGGCCTGGAGCGATTAGCAAGCTGTAACCCGCACCACTTCCGTTGGTCGGGATGCTGGTCGCCAGTGCCCAGGCAACGGCCTGGAGCGATTAGCAAGCTGTAACCCGCACTGCTCCCGTTGGTCGGGGTGCTGGTCGCCAGTGCCTTAACCAAATTAATTGTAAAAATACATAATGTTTATTAACCATCTCCTCTTTTGGGTTTTATATTGTAAGTTTACTTTTTATTAAAATAGTGTTATTATATATTCTAAAATATGTCTAATATTGTACAAAAGAGGCTGTTATGACATTTGAAGACTTAATCAATTCTTTAGCCCAAAATCGCTTTAAGAATTTTGAGGAATTTAAAAAAACTGTTTTAAAGAAAACAGGTTCTGATGATTTTGATTATGATGACTTGTCTGCCTCAGAGCTAAAATCAAAGGCTGTTCTTGGAGAGATAGAAGAACAAAATTTCTCTTCTGCGAAATATAATATTTCTCTAAAAACGATGTTACGTGGTTTTCTTACCATAAGTGAGCTAGAGAGTTATTCTAATTCCTCTGCACATGAGATTTTTTGGTCTAATATGGCTGGTGAATTGAATGATAAAGATGCTGAAACACTGGTATCATTTTTGAATGAATATTACCAGCTAAGATATCAGAGGGTTCCCACAACTTGGACACTTAATTTCGCCTTGAAAAACGAGGTCGCTTGGAAAGCTTATGCCAAAGATTTTTTTGATGAATGGATGCCCCCCGTTGATTTATTAAATGCTTTAAGTCATGTTCCTGAAATCAAAAAACGACATTTGCCTTTGATGAATAAAGTGTTTGGGGAGGCGTTTACAAAACTTTATCTTAAGCATAAAAGCCTGGTCGACAAAACACCTAGAAAACAAAATTTTATAGATGAATTAGATCGTCTACAATTTGAAGAAAAAAATTTTTTGGATGCTTTTACTTTTGAATTAAAAAAGTTGACAGCCGATTTTGGTGAGGATCAGCATGATTTTTATTGTTTGTCAAATGCTTTAGAAAAGGACGGGTTTCGCGAAGCGGCAACAAAGCTTTTTAATTCTATGCTTGAAAATAAAGAAAGGTATGCTCATCCTCATGTAAATTATAATTCTAATGAATTTATTCGAAAACGATTTCCAGAGCTTGTGAAAAAACTTAAAGAGACCCTATTCTTAGATTTTTCCGATGAAAGACTTTGGGAAATATCAAATATGTCCTTCAAGCAAAGACGAATTTTACGTCAGATCGCTTTAGACTCTGACTTAAGAGAGCAAAATATTGTTTTCCTATATCCAACATTGATTCGTGATATTGTTAAGGAACTTCCGGAAAATATTGAACAAGTTAAGAAAACTATTGAATTGTTTTATAAGCTAAACGGAAGGCCTGATACCTATGCTTCCAGCTATAACGCTTACTATCCATCCGTTTTAGTACCAATTGTGAAAACCAATGCACCAGATTGGATGTGTGAAATTATTCCTTTAGCTGTTAATGCAGGGGTAGTTTCTGCTGATAATCTGGGTAGTGTTAAGAATTTGTTTGATGCTTGTAAAACATGGCAGATTAATCCCTCCATTTGGAAAAAAGAAGCCCAAGCAATTGGAAAAATGCCTTTAGAAGCACGAATGGTTGCTGGTGCCATTTTTGCCGACATGAGACGGCATCAAGATTCTGAAAAGCCTCGAAGTAAATTGAAAGACCTGTTTTGGCTGGAGATGAAAAAAGCTCAAGATATGGGCTGGAAACAGGCTGTACGTCATTATTGCCGTGATTGCCCGGCAACTCGTGGACGTGTTTTGTCTTTGTATCATTCTGAACTCAGTGATAAAATGCAATATAATTTGAGAGCTTGTGTACATTTTGGGGATTTAATATCTGTTGATACTCAACAACTGAACAAAAATTTTGAAATCTTTGAGAAACGTTTTCACCATTCTAAAGAAGAAATTTTGGTTGAAAATGGTTCTTCTGTTAATCTTAATGGTACTTCTGTTTTGATGTTGAGATGTATTACAAATTTGCATAAACTGTTTCCTTCAGAAGAATTATTTACTAAGTATTCTAATGCGGCCAAAGATTTTTCCATCCGGCAAGCTTTAGAATGGATGCCTTCTGGCCTTTCTGAGGAAAAATATTCTTCTTTTGCAACTTTTCTACAAAAAAATTTATTCTATGATGATGGAACGGGAAATTATGTCTTGCGACCATTAGAGCAGTTAGAAAAAATATCACGAATCTGGTCTAGACTAACCCCTCAACAGGAACAATTTAATTGCGAAAAAATATTGAGTCTAACCTATACTCAACAAACACGTAAACTTATTGAAAGGAATTTTCGCTCGTACCTTGAACATGATATAAAGTTGTCTGATGATTTGCGTCTATATCAAAAATTCTTAATTATCACTGCAAAGCCAAACTCCCAGGAAACGGTTGATAGTTTACTAGCGCTTAACCGAACAGAGGCTTTACAAAAAATTGCTCAAAAATTGGATCAACAATCCTCTGAAGATGAGGATTCTTTGAGCTTTGAAAAACGTGCTTTAGTCGACTTTATTGTCGGAAATAATGCTAATATTAATGATTTTGAACGTGATCAGCTTGCTCAATTATCTTCTTCAAGCATTTTCCACTTTAGGTCACAAAACTATCAAAAAATTATGTGCGACTTGATGGATTTAGTCTCAAAAGACCCAGAGGCTGGCAAGCTTTTTCGTAAAAACTATTTGGACATGACTTCTGATACTACTCATTCAACAAATGAAAAAGTGCTAAATATCCGCGAAACTTTCCAAACAAATAAAGATTGGGTCGTACCTTCGGCTATAAAAACAATGCTGTGCTTTGGCAATGATTACGAACGCTATTTAAATAAAATTGATAAATTTAATAAATATGTCCAAAAACAAATTCAAAATAAAAATCCTGACTATTCTGGTGCGGATATTATTAATGTTCATGATGCCTTATATTGGTTGCCTGAAAATGTTCAAGAAAAAGACCAGAATATCTTTATGGAATTAATCGATAAACATTTATTCTATACTGATGACAATGGTAATAAAAGGCATCGTTCCTTTTCTGAATTTGAAACAATTGCTAAGTTTTGGTGTCACTTAAAACCAGAGGAGAGAAAATCAAGTTACAAAGATTTGTTGGCTTTAGTTCACGCTAAAAAATATACTCAGGCAAAATATGATGTTTTTGCAGAAGAAGCCGCACGCTGGGGTGTTACAGAGTTCGAATATCCTCGTTATGAACAAATTTATGAGCAAGGCTTACAGGTTCCTGAACTTGTTGATTCTTCAATAACTTTCTCTTCTGATGATTTAACTGGAAGATTTTTACCTCGCGATGATCCAAGAATTGGTTTCTTTGGTAAGTGGACTGATTGTTGTCAACATTTTAATGGGGCCGGAAGAAGCTGCGCAATATCTTCTATACGAGATCCCTTTTCTCAGCTCTTTGTGGTGGAAAATTCTGCTGGGCGCATTGTTGCTGGTTCTTGGGTCTGGGATAGTAAAATTAAAAAGGGCGATAGCTATTATAAAGCCTTCTGTTTTGATAATATTGAAGCCATTGGAGATTATAAATTTTCGCAAAAAGTTATTGATGTCTATAAAAAGACTTTGCCCTATTTAGCAGAACAAAATTATGCTAAAGTTACTGTTGGACTTGGGTATCAAGATGGAAAACTCAACGAGTTTCTTGATGATAACGATCCTATACCATTGAATAAAAATTATTCCGGCTATACTGACTCATATTCGCAGAAAGTAATGATGAATAATCCAAAGGCTTCAGCTGTTGATTATAGCCAAGGAGATATCTATATAACTGGGGCCTTGGAAACAGATATTCCATCCATGGAGAGTGTTTCTAATATTTGTTTCCCAGAGGGGGATCGGCGTTTACAAATTCCTACTGAGGATCCTCAAGGATTGTTACTAAAAGATAAAGGGGTCGTCGTAGGATATGCTGTTTGGAGTGAAAAAGAACACAGCATTTATGACATGGCGGTCCTTCCTGAATATCGAAAAGACAAAAATGCTAGTTCGCTAAAATTACTTAATGAAGTAGTTAAGAAAATTAAATCCATTGGCGGCGAATGGTCAGCAGAACTTCGCGACGTTACATCATTACGTTATATGAAGACTATGGCGTCTCGTGGTTTGGTTGATTTAAATGTTGGAGATATTGATCATGTTATGAGTGATGGAACTAAAGTTTATCAGGTTACGTTTAAGCCTAAAAATCAATCACAAAATAACATTAACACTCAGATACTTACTAGAGAAAGGCAGAGCAGTCGTCGATAGTCTTTCTGAATAGATTATTTAAATGCTTATACAAAAATTAAAAATGAACTATGCTGAGTGCTATTTTCGTCTACTTGGATATAAAAAACATTAAACCAAAAACCGCTTAGGGGTTTTCCCTTAGCGGCTTTGGATCTCATATCTGGCTAATTTTAGCCAATAATCATTGCTGTAAATTCTGCCTCGGAAACAACGTGACCGTCTACCATGCTCTGGCCCTTAAACACATAAACATTGCGACGCTCTTTTATCTTCTCCACATGCATTCTTAATTGATCTCCGGGTTTTACCGGTTTGCGGAATTTTACGCCGTCTATTGACATAAACAAAACGCTCTTGCCGCCTTTTTGATAATCTGGAACGGCTGAAATAACCAAAGCGCCGGCCGTTTGTGCCATTGCCTCAATTTGCAAAACGCCAGGCATTACCGGATTGCCCGGGAAATGGCCCTGGAAAAATTCTTCATTCATGGTCACGTTCTTCAAACCAACACCCTTTTCACCGGGAACTTCTACTTCCAGGCGGTCTACCAACAAAAATGGGTAGCGGTGCGGCAACATGCCCATGATCTCTTCTACTGTATAGATTTTATTCTCTGACATTTTTCTTCCTTCTTTTTTCTATTTCTTTACGGCCTTTTGAATGAATGATACCTGACGCATAAAGTCTTTTATCGGTACGGCCGGGGTTCCCATGACTACCGCGCCAGGTTCTATATCGCGCATAATGCCTGATTGAGCGCCAATCTGTACGCCGCTGCCTATCTTTAAATGATCGGCTATGCCTACTTGGCCACCGCAGACTACATAATCGCCAAACTCACAGCTCCCGGCGATACCGGTTTGCGATACCAAAATACAGCCGCGCCCGAGTTTGTTGTTATGCGCTACCATTACTAAATCATCTATACGGCTGCCATCGCCTATTACCGTGTCATCTAATGCTCCTCGGTCTACACAGGTGTTGGCGCCTATCTCTACATCGTTGCCGATGATTACTCTTCCCAACTGCGGTATCCTCTTGTGGGCTCCCGCAATCATCATAAAGCCAAAACCATCCCAGCCAATTCTCGCACCGCCATAAATATAACAGTTGTTTCCCATTTGGCAGTGCATGATATTGGCATGGCTGCCAATGCGACATTGGTTGCCTATCTCGCAATCGTGCCCAATTACCGCATGCGGCTCAATAATACAACCATCCCCTATCTTGGCGTTCTCGCCGATGACTGCATAGTCGCCAATATAGCAACCTTCACCTATCTTGGCGCTTGCAGCAATAACTGCCGTTTTGCAAATTTCCGGCTTGGGTAATACTTCCGTATACATTGCATAATTCAATTTTACAAAACCCAAGTGCGGATTGTCCGATATCAGCTTTATCACGCCGTCTGCCACAAACTCCGCCAACTCTGCCGTTGTGACACAGGCTGTTGCCTTGATCTCCGCTCCGAAGGCTTTTTTCTTTTTATCATAAAAAAAGCAAATATCTCCCTCGCCGGCGCGGGACATGGTTGAAAGCTCTTTTATCTCTACCCCTGCTTTGCTCTCATCTTCTAATTTGGCACCGCAAATCTCTGCCACTTTAGCCAATGTAAACGGGCCGTTGTTCTTGTAAAATCTGCTATCTACCATCCCTTACTCCTTTTTATCAAATTATAAACGTGTACCGAAGTTCAGACGGAAGACTTGGGTCTCATCATAATCTTCCTTAACAATCGGGAAACCAAAGTCTATGTCTATCTGCCCCATCGGCGACAACCATTGGAAACCAAAGCCTGCCGCCACACGCGGGGTGGATGAATATTCGACATCGGCTCTGTTCATGTTATCTGGCTTGCCCAACATTCCCATATCCACAAACGTACGTCCTTTGATTCCCACCTCGTCTAAGCCTATCGGGAATGTGACTTCGCCTCCGGTGTAGACCATCCAGTTACCGCCTAAGGCGTCTCTGGTCTCTTTATCTCTGGCACCAATACCGGCAACATCAAAACCTCTCAAGGTTGAGCCGCCCAGGTAGTAACGGTTGGGTAGGCGAACATCTTTGCCGCCATAACCGGTAATGTACCCGGCATTAACGAAAAGCTTAAATGTGTAGTAATCTGCCAATGTAAAATACTGATATGCCTTGGCATCAAATTTTAAGTATTTCTCATCGCCTCCGGCACCGGCAACATCGTTACCAAATGACAGGTAATATCCCTCTTTAGGAGAAATAAAACTATCTCTCTTGTCATATACAATTGTCTGACCGATAGATGAATCGACATAGCTTCCTTCCTCGTCCTTAATATACTTGGAAGCCTCGCTGCCAACGTTGCTGATTTCATCATCTTTCAGTGTGTAACGAACTTGTTGTGACAAGTTGTCTGTATAGTTCCACCCCATACGCAGGCGGCCACCGGTTGATG
>CALXVW010000047.1 GCA_944392185.1 uncultured Alphaproteobacteria bacterium | reverse complement strand
CCAGGCAGATCTTGAGCCGGAAAGAAGAAAATTGTGGCTTCCGGTATTTTTTGGCATAGGTATCGGACTATATTATTTGTTGCCGCAAGAGCCATCCAAGTGGTTGACATTGGGTATAATAGAAGGTTTGATTTTAGCGGCAATAATTTTGCGCTATCACCTCAAGATGTTAAAAATTTTACTGGTCTTAGGATTTGTAATCGGAGGTTTTGGCTGGGTACAAGTCCGTAGTATTTATATCGCCTCGCAAATGGGAGAAGTTCCTGAGCAAAAATTATACCTAAAAGGCAATATCCTAAAAGTTGACCACAGCCAAAAAGGAAAATTGCGCTTAACAATGGATAATCTTTCCGGTTTTGAGGGGGAAAAGATAAAGGGGCGCTTCCGCATAACATTAAGGCAAAAAGAAGGTGATTACCATGCAGGTCAATGTGTAGAGATGGTAGCAACTTTGTTACCGAGAGCCAAAGCGCAACTCCCGCAAGGCTACCAGTTTGATCGCAAGAATTTTTATAATGGTCTTTCCGGTAGCGGTTATGCCGAAAGCAGAGCTTTTGTGGTTGATTGCCAACAAGGACTGTCTTTAGGTGATAAACTAAAAATAAAGATAGATAATTGGCGGCAAGAGATAATCAGCAAGGTGGATAGTGTTTTGCCAGCAGAAGAAGCATCAATCGTTGCCGCCATTTTAGCAGGAGAGCAAGGAGCCATAAGCGAGGAACAAATAAAGCATTACCGAGATTCCGGCCTGGCCCATTTCTTGTCTATTTCAGGTCTGCACATGAGTATGATAGCCGGTCTAATGTTTTTCTTTGTTCGTCTGGTGTTGGCACTATATCCGCCATTGGCGTTACGTTATAATTCAAAGAAGATAGCGGCGGTTTTTGCTATTATCATCAGCACGGTATATTTGTTGATTTCAGGGGCGGCCATTCCGGCGCAAAGGGCTTTCATCATGACCCTGATAGTGCTTTTGGGTGTTTTGTTCAATCGTCGGGCAATTTCAATGTATACCATTGCCTGGGCGGCATTTATTGTTTTGCTGATAACACCGGAAGCCATGATTGGCGCCAGTTTTCAGATGTCATTTGCGGCAGTTATAGGTTTGATTGCTTTTTATGAGAAAAATGCATCACGTTTGGCCAAATGGTTTAAGAAAGATAAGTCATCATTATTGATAACGTTTGCTAAAAGCATGGTTGTTTATTTGGCAGGAATTATCATAGCAGATTTAGTTGCAAGCGTTGCTGTATTGCCTTTTGAGATATATCACTTTAATCAAATTTCGGTTTATTCTTTGCTGGCTAATCTGGCAGCCGGTCCGATTATCGGTTTTATCATCATGCCGTTTACATTGTTTTCACTGATATTAATGCCGTTTGGTCTGGATGCTTATTCTCTTCAAGTGGTGGGGTTTGGCATTGGTTTGGTAAATGAGATAACAGCCTATGTCAGCAATATGGAAGGTGCTCTGCTAGATGTTTTATCAATGCCTTTGTGGGGACTAGTGCTGATAGTTTTAGGCGGACTGTGGCTATGCTTGTGGGAAAGACGCTGGCGCTGGTTTGGTCTTCTGGTAATTCTCGTCGGCGCATTAAGCATGGTCAATTTGAATAAGCCGGATATACTGATAAATGAGGATGGTAAGGTCATAGCCATAAAGGATAATTATGATAATCTGGTTATTTTGCCGGTAAGGGGCAAAGATTTTACCAAGCAAATTTGGCTTGAGAAGACTGCCTCTCAACCATTGCCGAAAAACAAAGAAATTTTACTAAAGAAAATATATCAAGGAAAAACAACGGCGCCAAAATGGTTAGATTTGAGCTGTGATAGAGAAAGTTGTCTTTATAAGCAAAGAGTGAAAATTTTGAAAAATCAGGAAATAAGAGTGGATGAGCAAAATATTGATTTAACTAACAGCCATGGAATAGCCGTATATTTAGATAAGACACCAAAAATTATTTCGGTCAGAGATTATATCGGCAATCGTTTGTGGAACAAATAAAAACGGTGAACATCTCTCTTAAAGCACTTGAGACCTAAAAAGTCAGGTGTTAACATTCATCTTACATTATGTACAATTATCACTAAGACTATGAAGATTAACAATGTCAAAATCACGATCTTACCAGGTAAGTTGAGTGAGTGTGAAGCAGATGCCTATGTGCTTCCTTATTATTCTTACCATGTGAATCCTGATTATGAGCGTCGGGAAGTTGAGTTGGCCGGAGCAAGAGGTGTAAGGTTGTTTATAGAAAAACGCTTGCGCCATCAAATTGAACGCCGTCCGCTCTCTTTAGGTGATGTGTTTATTACGGATTCACTTGGAGGCAAATCACGCAAACTTGTCAACATCATCTGCCGAGATGAGGATGAAGAGCTGGCAAAACTGGCTATTTATCGAGGCATGTTGTATATGTTTTGCCACTCTGAGGAGCATGGCCTGAAAAAAGTTGCAATGGTCCCTCTATGTGTTTCTGATGGACTCAAGATAAAAGAGTTCACGGAGATTTTCAAAAAGTTCATGGAAAGATGCCCTGAGCCCCACAGCATTGAGGAAATAGTTGTTCTTTGCAAGGATGAGGCACAGGCAAACGAACTGAAGGCACTTTGCCAAGAATAGAAAAAGAAAGAGACCTCTAAAGACAGAGGCCTCTTTTTTTGTTGTTGATTTTTAATATGAGTGTATTTATAGATAATCAAGAAAGCGGGGAAACATGGAATTCAAAAGCAATGTTATGCGCGTGTTGGATAAACACAAAATAAAATATAAAAGCTATTGTTATTTGGGTACCGGAGCACTAAGCGGCAGCGAGGTTGCCGCAGCTTTGGGGCAAAACCCGGCCTGCGTTTTTAAAACGCTTGTCACGGTGAGCAAATCAAGACATTTTTATGTGTTTATGCTGCCAGTTAATCATGAATTGGATTTGAAAAAAGCCGCCGCGGCAGTGGAGGAAAAAGCGCTTGATATGCTGCCGCAAAAAGAACTGTTGCCGCTAACCGGCTATGTGCATGGAGGCTGCTCACCGATTGGGATGAAAAAGTTATTCAAAACCACAATAGATGCAACGGCGGCAAACTTTCCGACCATAATTTTTAGTGCCGGCAAAATAGGTTACCAGGTAGAAGTTGCTTTAAGCGACTTACAGCAGGTTATACCTTGCCAGCTGGCAGATATCAGTGCGCAATCTTAACCTGAAAAACATTTTGTGTATTAGAAAAAGTTACTGTGCAGCCATAAAATTCGGCAATACATTTAACAATGGAAAGCCCAATGCCACTGCCTTTCTCATTCTGTCCGGCCGGGCGGAAAAAGCGCTCACCTAAGTGGGCCAAATGTTGAGGTTCTAAGATAACGCCGGAGTTGGTAACACAAAAGCGGTTTTTATCAAGATAAACGGAGACTTCGGCACCTTTGGGGCTGTATTTGATGGCATTGTCAATCAGGTTGCGCATCATTAAGGCAATCAAAACAGGATTTCCCTCTTTGATGGGGCCGCAATCTTGCATATCGGGTTTGATGGAGATATCTTTGGCCTGAGCGGCAGGTTGGTATTCTTCGATGAGTTGAGAGGCAATAAGCTTCATGTCAACCGGTTCAGAAGCCATTTGCGGAGCAGATAAAGAAGCCTCAAGGCGAGATAAGGCCAAGAGTTGCTCCACCAGCCTGGTAGCACGGTCAAGACCGAGCTCAAGTTTATCTAAAGATGCTTTTTGAGTTTGGGCATCGTCATCAGAAAGGCGAGCCACATCAAGTTGGACCTTAAGGGCAGTTAGAGGGGTCCGCAGTTCATGCGCCGCATCAGAAATAAAACGACGTTCTCTTTGCAGCATATCGGCAATTTTTGCAAGCTGCTGATTCATGGCTGAGGTAAGAGGTTTAATCTCAGAGGGCATATCATCGTCGTTTAAAGGTGAAAGGTCGTTTCCTGATCTGGCATTAATTTCACCGGTTAGGCGTCTGAGGGGCCTAAGCTCGCGGCTGATAATGAAGATAACGAAGGCAAGCAAGATAAACAACCCACCGGCCCAAGGAGCCATAAACTCCTCCAACATATCCCAAGCCATATCTTCTCTGTATTCCAGCTCTTGCCCAACAGCGATTCTAAAGTTTCCATCCGTAGATGTAAGCCATACCACACGCCAGCTTTCATCGTCTACCTTTTGTTCAACAAAGCGCCCATTGGCATCTTGGTATTGAAAATCCTTACCGTTTTCATCATCATGAAAAACTTTTTGCCCACTTGGGGTAAAGATAGCAAAGCCAATGGCCTCATCTTCATCATCGGCATTGCGAATATTTTTGATAAGTTTGTCAGTCTTTTTTTGTGTTTCAGTTGATACATTGCTCCAGTCAGCTCCCGAGAGCTGTCTGGCCAAAGCCATTTGGTAGGTATCAAAAAATTCATCAATTTTTTCTTTGGTTTCAGCCCACGCCAAAACACCTGCTCCGGCCCAAACCGCGCAGGCAATCAAGATAAAAAAGACAATCAGTCTCATGCGTAGGCTCAAATATTTCATACATCCTCCATCATATAGCCGATTTTATTTATGGTTTTGATGATGTCTTTTCCAAGTTTTTTGCGCAGGTGGTGGATGTGTACCTCCACTGCGTTGCTGGAAACATCATCATCCCAGGAGTAGAGTTTTTCTTCAATTTTTTCTTTGCTCAAAACACGGTTGCGGTTCAAAAGCAAGAGTTCAAGCAAAGCAGTTTCTTTTGGTGCCAAAACAACTTCCTTGTCATTTAAGAAAGTTTGTTTGGTCTGAAGGTTAAAGGTTATTTGTCGGTAGCTGATAAGGCTTGCGGTTTCTCCGCCGCGGCGGCGGAGCAGGGCGTTGAGCCTGGCCACCACCTCACCCAAGGCAAAAGGCTTGGGCAAATAGTCATCGGCGCCGGCATTAAGCCCTTTGATGCGCTCCTCCACATCACCTCTGGCGGTAAGGATGAGGACAGGCTCTTTGCGCCCCTTGTTACGCCAGTTTTGTAGAATATCCAGCCCGTCAATTTCAGGCAGGCTCAAATCGAGGACAACCGCATCAAAAGAAGACTGCAAGAGAGCTTCCTCGCCATCGGCACCGTTTGTAAACCAATCAACGCCAAAGCCGGATTTTGTGAGCCCTATTTTAAGCCCGTCCCCGATTAAAGGGTCATCCTCGATGAGCAATATTCGCATAACTAAAAAGCCTATTTCTTCAATTCAACCGAATCAACATCAATTTCGGTAGTGAACATATCTTTGTCAACTTCACCTTTAATAGTTACCATATCTTCGGGGCGAACGTCAACACCTCTCCAGTCTTCATCATCAATTTCAATGACAACGGTGCCGGTGGCATCTTTGAATTGATATTTCTCATCGCCCAAACTTCTTTCGATTTGTCCGTTCAAGACCACCGGAGTATCATCACTCATCTTCAAAGCCTCGGCAACGGTAGAAGGAGCAAGGCCCGGTCCTTGGAAAGCAGCTAAAGCACTGCCGGAAAAAGCAACGGCCAAGGTCAAAACGGAAGCGGAAAGTAACTTATTCATCTCAATTCTCCTAAAAAAATTAAACATTGTTATCTTCATGAACATCTTTAGTTCAACATTTGGAACTTAAGGAACGCTTAAGGATAAAAAAAATTTTTAAAATATTTTAGAAGACATTGTTTTTTAATGAAAAAAATATATGTAAAAGAAGAAGGAGAACAAAGATGAAGTCATTTGTTACGTTTATTTTATTAATGTTTTTCCCCCTGCTGGGTGGAAAAATTTCAGCCTTTATTGCTGGAGATATAGGAGGGCTTTATGCTGTTATGATTTTGCCGCCCCTAAGCCCGGCGCCGATAGTTTTTCCGATAGTATGGGTGGTGTTGTATTTGCTGATGGGTTTTTCATCGTGGCTGGTTTATCGCCGCGCGCTAAAAGAGCAAAAATCGGCAGAAAAATATTTGTTTCCCTATGGTGTGCAGCTGGCAGTAAACTTTTGTTGGACACCGATTTTCTTTGGTGCTGAGGCCTATTGGTTAGGCGCTCTGATGAGCATAGTCCTGTTTTTGACAATTATTTGGATGACGATTCGTTTTTCCAAAATTAGTAAACCGGCGGCGTGGTTACAAGTACCTTATATGCTATGGTCATTATTTGCGGTTTATCTGAGTTTTGGCGTTGCTGTTTTGAATCCTTAAAGGGGTTCAGCGGCTTTTCAAAAAGTCAAGGATTCGCTGTAGCGTCTCGGCAGGAGATTGCGCGCTGTTATCAATAATCAAATCAGCCAAAGGAGAGTTGTGGTACCCTTGTTGGTACATTTCTCTGATTCTGTTTTTCTCCCATTCATCAAGTTGGCGAGTTCCTCTGTTTTGCAAACAAACCTCAAGCCTGGGAGCAAGAGTGATAGAAATAAATTTGGTTTTCTGATCTTCCCAGGCTTTCCAAGAGTGATAAAGATTTTCCGTCATGGGGTAAGCAAATATGATGTTTTGGTAGTTGTTTTTTTCTTTTTCGGAGTTAACCAGATGTTCAAGCCGATTGGTTCTTTCTTTCCATCCCTGTTGGAGAGAAAGCCCGAGCTTTTCCTGCTCTTCATCGGAAAGCAACTCATCGACCTCAACAAAAAGAGCATCAGGCAAAGCTTTTAAGAGTAGTTTTGAAATAGTTGTTTTGCCGGAATTAATCGGCCCGTTGATATTGATAATGCGCATTTTTTTCTCCATATAAGAATTCAGATAATTTAAATATCAGCTCTCCTTTTTGGGGGAGAGCTGATGCAAGGCTTTTTAAGAATTTGAAAGTAGGCTCAAGATATCTTTTTTGAGTGTACCTCGGTTAAAAACAATTCCCCAAATACCAAGAGATTTTGCCGCCTCAACATTTTTTAGCTTGTCATCAATAAAGATAACTTCTTGAGGTTTGGCGCCAAGCTTTTGCAAAACAACTTGGTAGATGAGAGGGTCAGGTTTTAAGAGGCCCAAATCATAAGAAGTAAAAGCAAATTCCGGCTTAACCAAACAAGCACCGGTGCCTTTAAGATTGGGCAGGGCGTTTGAAAGCAGGCAAATTTCTATGCCGAAGATTTTCAAAAACTGCATGGTTTCCAGCGTTTCTGCAAAAAATGCACCGACACCTTTATGCAGGGCATCGTCAATAAGCGGTTCAATTTCCTCAAAATAGCAAACCTGAGCATGAGCACACAAAGCCTGGCAGAAAGAGTGGAAAGAAATTTCCCCTTTCATAAACGGCTTAAAGTCAAAAGAAAGAACCCCGTCTCTTTGTTCAAACAGATTTTTGTCAGTTGTTTTTTCTTGCAGGAGCATTTGCAACGGCTCCAAAGAATAGGGATAGCAAACTTGTCCCACATCAAAAATACAAAATCTCACAGCCATGTTTATAATGATGTTTAAGTTATTGGCGAATAATTGATTTTCTACCGACATCATAGCTTTCTTAAGAAAAAAAGTAAAGGCTTTATTGTTATCTTGATATCAAAGAAAGCCAGAATATTAAAACGGAATAAAAAGTTTTTTATTTGTATCTTATTATTTAATATGCTAAAGAAAATTAATAACAAATTGATTAATCAAATAATTCACGTTTTGGGAACACGATAATGAAAAAAGAAAGTTTTAATTCCAGATGGGGATTTATTTTAGCGGCCGCCGGCTCTGCAATAGGCTTGGGAAATATTTGGCGTTTTCCTTACTTGGTTGGGCAATATGGAGGACTGAGTTTTATCCTTCTTTATCTCTTGATTATAGTATTTATTTGTAATCCGTTAATGGTTTCGGAAATTGCGCTTGGCAGAGCCTCAAGGAGTAACTTTGTTGATGCCTATAAAATTATTGGTCAAAAAATAGGAATGAAACATCTAAAGATCTGGTCATTTTTTGGAGGGTGGATAGCGTTTATAGGCGTTTCCATGATTATTTCTTTTTACTTTTTGGTTGCAGGCTGGGTTTTGTACTACTTATTAGAATCCTTTTCCGGACACTTAATCAACATAGCACCCAACAATTTGTCCTCTGAGTTTGAGAAATTAAGTTACAGTTTTTCAACCCAATATGCTTGCGGACTTATTTTTATGTTTGTAACTGCGTTAATAGTTATAGCGGGGGTAAAAAAGGGGATTGAAAAAGCCGGAATTTTTCTGATGCCTGTTTTGTTTGCCATATTTATAGTTTTATCCATACAAGCAATTTTTCTTGAAGGAGGAGAACAAGGAGTTAAGTTTCTTCTGACGCCGGAGTGGAAATATTGGGGTTTTACGGCAGATGGATTTAGTTGGAGTATTTTGTTCGAGACATTCTTAGCGGCGCTGGGGCAAGCATTTTTATCACTTTCTCTGGGCTTTGGAATTTTGCTTGTATATGGTTCATACTTATCATCAAAAGAAAACTTATTTGCATCTGTTCGCAGTATTGAGATTTTTGATACTCTGGCGGCCATTTTGAGCGCGGTGATTATCATTCCGGCGGTTTTTGCAGCCGGGCTTCCGCCCACATCCGGTCCGGGGCTGACATTCATATCATTGCCGATAGTTTTTCAGCAGTTATCCGGCGGGCAAATTTGGTCAATAGCCTTTTATCTCTTACTGGCCTTAGCAACCATCACTTCAACGATTTCCATTTTTGAGGCTTTGACCAACCTTTTTATGGACAAATTAAAATTACAACGTTTTGGCGCGGTGATAGTGGTTATGCTAGTCAGTGGGCTGGGCTTTACTGCGGTAACAGCATCATTTTCAGGTATATGGGATATCAAAGTTTTGGGCCGCAACATATTTGAGCTGTTTGACTGGCTTTCGTCGACGTTTACGGCAGCCATTGTTTCAATGACCATAGCCTTGTTTGTCGGATATTCGGCAATGAAAACAATTATTCATAATATTCGCCGCTCGGCCGTTGTCACGTCATCATTCACGCGTTATTTTTTGGTGACATTGCGTATTTTTGCTCCCTTGAGTTTGGGATTGTTGCTTTTTTTGGCGATGTATAACACGTTCAGCGTTTACTTGTTTCAACAATAATACAAGCAAATCAACAAGCTTCTGAACAAAAACGCACTTGCATGGTTCAGAAACCAGAAATATTCGTCAAATTTGTTCACCGGGAAGTTAAAGACGTTTCCATGTACGCTGTTTGTTTTTTTCTTCCTTATTGCGGAAAGCCTGCTCCAAATCAATATTATGCATATTGGCCAAAGAGCAAATATATATAAAGACATCGGCCAATTCTTCTGCCACATTACCGGCAGTTGATCCCGAGCCGATACTGCCTGATTTAGAATTTTTGCGCACGGCGGAAATAACTTCACCGCATTCTTCAGCCAGCAAACAGCATTCGTAGAATTTATCCGTTGTGTTAAAACCGCGCTCTTTTTTCATTTCAGCAATATACTTCTGAAAATCCTTAAGTGTAGGGTCTTTTTTCAGTTCCAAAGGCATTTTGCTTTCCTTTCCTATCCTATTTTTTCAGAGACATAAACATTCTTTGTTCAAAAGGTTCAAAACCATAATTTTCATAAAACTTATATGCCTGGGTGTTTTTGTTAAAAACCCCCAATCGCACCTCATCTATGGAGCGTTCATAACAAATTTTCATAAGAGCATCCATTAAAGTTTTACCAATACCTTGTCTACGGGCTGATTTTTTAACTCCAAAATTTGTAATATGAATAACTTTAGGGGCGACAAGATAAGGAGCAAATTTTTCTTCAGCCAATAAATAGCCGAGGATTTCGTTATTATTCTCAGCAACCAAAGCAATAGTTTTCTGAGAGGTCAAAGATTCCAAAAAACCTAATTTTTCAAGTTCATCATTTTGTCTGGTAAAATAGCCCTCTAAAATATCTATGTGATGTTGCCGAACTTCGCGACATAATTCAAGGATCTGTGGCAAATCTTCTTTTAAAAAATTTCTAACAATCATAACAGTTCTTTCCGTAAGCAAAATAAATTTAATTTATTGAATAAAAAAAATCAGGTAAAAGCAAGTAAAATATTTTCACCTCAAGCTGAGATTTTTACATTACACTCCGAGCCAAACAAATTAACAATTTTATGATTGCTTATTTGAGAAATAAAGTCTACAATGCCGATAAAATAAAATCTTATTGTATCACAAAAATGTATTAGTATGGAACATTCTGCTTTTTTAATTGCGCATCCCGGCAAATTTGCCTTTGATGTCGAGTTTCTAACGGAAATTCAACGCTCCGACAGGTGGGAAGGGGAGCTCAAGGAGATTATTGATGTTTTTCGCGTCAATATTAAGGCTTTGGACAATGTTTATGATTTGTCAGATGCCAGACATTTGCTGTTGGCAAGCAAATCGATCTTAGAAGCGCGACAAACAGATTTGCAAGAAAACGGCAATGAGGACGCACAGTCCGCCATCATAGCAAAATTTGAAAACTTACTCCGTTTGGTGGAGGCAAGAGGAGAGTTCTTAAGTGGAGATGAATGTCCGGAAGGTCTACGACGAATAATCTCAGACAGCACACGCCTAAGATGCGATAAATGTTGGCACTTGTATTTAAAAAACACCAATTGAACCAAAATAAAAACGGAAGTTTAAGACTTCCGTTTTTATTTTGGTTCAAGAAGGAGAGATTTTGCCAACAATTAATGAGGTCACAACAGACTTCTTTGCTTAACCTTATTTTCAGCATAAAAGGAGAGGTTTTTTGAAGCCTCTCTCTTATCTTGTTTATCCAAAAGAACTTAATTTTATTCTACAGAATCAAAACCTGCTTTATCATCACATTCAATTCTTGCTTGGTAAAGGTATTCTTTAACCAAATCCCGTATCCAGAATGATGCTGTTGCAATTGCTTCTGTATTTGCTATTGTTCCGCTTCCCCAAGAAGCAAAATCACTATATTCGTACATATCATGAGCACATGCATAATATGCCTTGACGAGTGTATCAAAATTCTTTTTCACCTGATCATTATACTTTTTATAATTTCGGTCAAAAAGTTTATTGGCCACAGCAATAGAGCAATCGCCAACTTTGTAATAGGCTTCGTTCATATCTGCTGTTGATGGAACATCAGGCATTTGAACTTTACAATTAGCCAACTCTTCCTCCAAACTTTGAAGAAAAACATCTTCTTCACCCGAACATTTTTCTTGTTCCTCAGTGTAGGTCGATGTCTTTTCTTCCGCAGCTAAAGTCAGTATAGGTAGTGATAATGTTATGATTAAGGATAAAACAAATTTCATTTTAATATTCCTTTTTATTGGCCATTATAATGTTGAGGATATTTATTTTTTATATAATCGTCAACTCTACGTTTATATAATTCTTCAAATTCTTGAGGATTGCTATAATAGCTTTTAGCACGATTATACCAACTTTTAATATTTTTCTACCTTTATCCGGATACTTTATCTTCAGCAGCTTTCTCGTTTTGCAGGTAATGCATATAATAGCTATCAAAGGATTCTTGAGAAGATGGGCTGCTGAGTTTGTGCAGAATATATGTCCCTGATACACAGAATATAAGTGTACATATAAATGTTAATTTTTTTAGCTTATTAGAAAGGTGGTAGATGCTAGGCTGCCAGATAAAAATTATCAATACATAGGTTATACTTCGTATCAGAAGAATTACTATTCCAAAGATAATAAAATGGATGCCATTATTAGGAATAAAGTAAAACACAGACAGAGCTAGAAATTCGCCAAGAAACATAGATAATAAACTTAGCCATAAGATAAAAGGAAGTTTCCACGCTAGTGACACTAAATCAATGTTTTTAATACTTCCTTGTAATGAAAATTTCCATATTAAAAAGGGTACAATAAAACTTACATAAATTGGCGGAAAAATTAGAAATACAAAAGCAATTTGGATGGGAAAAATAAGGGTTGATAAAAGTAGGCCCAAGCATAAATATTTTCTTTTCATCCTTGCATCCTTTTATTAACAATCTAAGGTGTTAATTATTCTAGTTATATAAAATAAAAATAGCCGGTATGTCAACCGGCTATTTAGAGCTTACTTAATTTTATTATGCAAATATGGAGGAAGGTATTTCTTGCATACTTGTGTATTTTCAGCACAAAATCCAGTCCAAGTTGCTTGAAAATCATTCTTTAGATCTTTGAAGCTATCCGATAAAATACCTCCAATGCCACCATATTGTTTTCTGAGATTTGGATCGGTACTCTTTTCGTAAATATCTTTTACTTCTTTAGCAACCCCTCCTCCTAAAGTTTCTAAGGCAGATAAGCCCCCTCCGGAGGCACCTACACAACTAACTGCACTGTGTTTATTTGTATCTGATATTTTTTCTGGAGCCAATTCTTCAGCCAAATGACTTGCTTGTTGAACAGAAGGAGTGCCGTATTTTTTCCCGATTGCATAAAATCCATCATTTTTATATAAATTATATATATCATTCACTGTTTTCCCCACATTATACAACTTTACAGGAATAGTCGTGTTGGAAATATTGTTTAGACTTGATTTTTGTAGTACATCATTAAAGGTAACTGCAGGCTTATTTTGATTACTTGCATCGGTCATTGTATTTGTTTTATTGTTCTGGGCCAGTTGGTAAGAGTTAGCATCATCTCCCTGCGCTTTCGGATATAAGGCTGAATTTATATTTTGCTCACTTTGCCCTAACCATTGTTTTAGTTTCGCATAAGGATTATTGTTGGTGTTTTTATTAAAATTGTTGTTTAAGCCGTTATTATTTCCGCTCAAACCATTGGAAGGCGTTTGGTTTGCCTGCGAATTGTTATTAGTCATCATCTGATTTTGGTCGTTATTTCCGAAGGCAAAGCTGTTTTGCATTTGGTTTTGCTGCGGGGCTAAAGATGTTTGATTTTGTTTGCGGCTCTCAATATTGGCGCTGATGTTAGAATTGCCAAATCCGTAATTATTTTCGGGATTACCCCAAAAGTTTGTCCCGAGCCAAAGGATAATCCTTAGTTATTCCTTGATTGTTATAATTTTGGATAAGCTCGTTTTCTCTTTCAGAGCGTGCGGTTTGATATTCCAGCTCGTCTCGAGTAGAAAATCCGCTATGGTCCACACCGTAGCTATCCTTCCTCTTTTCCTCATCATCCATAAAATATCCCAAAGGTGATCTATATTTTCTGAATAAATCCATGATTTTTTCTCCTGTTTAAGGTTAATAAATATTATAATTTACTTATAACAGGATAAGTCTAAAAAATTTTGCTTTCCGATATCAAGAACCCATAGCTAGCAAAAAAGCCTTTTGCTAGCTATAGGTGTTAAATTCACGGGTTTTTGCCTGCGCTAACTGAATTAGCCCAAAGGGTAGGAGGTTTTGAGGATACAGAATTGACGAACCATTGGATGCGAATTCCTAGGGTTACAAAAAAAGCTCTTCCCCTAGAGAAGAGCTCTTTAATTGATGATGCCTAACACATCAGCTTATGTGCAGATTATTTGTTAAGTGTTAAGAGCAAATCTTTCAGCTCTATCATATTATTACATATATATACTTTTCCCAACGCATTAATTTTTTTTATATATTCGTTTTTATCATACAAAACATGTTCAAGATATGCAATAACAGTCATATTTGCTTTAATACCAGCCATTATTCCATATATGGAATCTTCAATAACAATACAATCCTTTGGAGCGTACTTCATTTTATCTGCAGCATATAAAAATAAATCAGGTTCTGGTTTCCCTTGAGCAACAAAACTTGCGGAAAAAACATTTTCCTTATTAAAATATCTATCCAAATTAAGTGGATCCAGTCTAGCTTTAATTCCATCTAAGGAATTTCCTGTAGCAATACATTGACTAAATTCCTTTAATCTAAAAATATCTTCTATATTGTCGGTTAGTGAAATATTTTTATTAACTGTTGCACTTATTTCATCGTTAATTTGTTTCACAATATCAGCATCAACTTTTTTGCCTAAGGATATTAAAGTTTCTAATTGTTTGTGTTGTCCTTTACCTACAATATATTTGATAACATCATTTCTCGTTAAACTAATATTATACTTTTTAGCAAGTTCTACGTATTTATCGGTTGCTATGTGCTCTGTATCTGCAATTACACCATCAAAATCCCATATTATCAATTTTTTCATAAATGTTCTCCTTATCAGAAGGATATTTGAGAATATATTTAAATGAAGTTAAATCCTTTCGAACATTTTATAAAAACAGCCGTTTTTGAAAAAACAACACTCAAAATTGTTAGTACCTTGGAAATAAAAGAAAAAGCAGCCATTTTCATGACTGCTGTTTGAATTGGTGATGCTTAACTCACGGTTTACGAGTCCATTTTACATCATATTAATATAATAATGTTAAATTAAAAATATAGAATATGTTAAGGGAAGTAAGGAAAATGTTAGTCATTAGAACAGAGCAAAAAGAAGACTATGCTCAAGTCTATCATGTTATAATCGAAGCATTTAAATCTGCAAAACATAGCGATGGGAATGAACAAGATT
>CALXVW010000046.1 GCA_944392185.1 uncultured Alphaproteobacteria bacterium | reverse complement strand
CGTACATAAAACCGCTTTCTTGCGTAAAGTTATTATGCTGACGCGATAATGTCGGCGCCAGGTCAAACCTGAAACCATCAACGTGCATTTCCTGAACCCAATAGCGCAGAGAATCCATCACCAACCTCAAGACATTGGGGTTTTGAACATTAAAAGACGCTCCGCACCCGGTGGTATCATAATAGTAGCGCTTATTTTCCGAATTCAAAATGTAGTAAGAGCTGTTGTCTATTCCCCGATAACACAAGGTGGGCCCCATGTGGTTGCCCTCACCGGTGTGATTGTAGACAACATCCAAAATCACTTCCAAACCATGTTGGTGCATGGTTTTTACCAAATCCTTTATCTCATTTAAGTCATTACCTGAAAGATAAGATTGCTCCGGCGCAAAAAAGCTAAAACTCTCATATCCCCAGTAATTATCCGTAATATAGCCTTTTTTGTGCCGGTTGCCAAAAAACGCATGGATTGGTAAAAATTCTACTGCCGTCACTCCCAACCATTTGATGTAATTAATCACGGAGCTGTGTGCAAAACCGGCAAAGGTTCCCCTTTTGGCATCCGGCACAGAGGGCTGCAACATCGTATAGCCACGCAATTGGGTCTCGTAGATTATTGTGTCTTCAAACTTATGTGCCGGCTTAACATCTCCCGTCCAATCATAACTGCCATCCACTACAACCGATTTGGGAACATAGGGTGCGGAATCCAGTGTGCTAAAAGACAAATCTTTATCCGGACTATCTACATCGTAGCCAAAAATTGCTTTATTCCAAATCAGCTTACCAACCAATTTTTTGCCATAAGGATCTATCAGCAATTTATTGGGATTAAAGCGGAAACCTTCTGCCGGCCTATAGGGACCATAAACCCTATATCCATAAACCAAATCCGGCTTGGCGTCTTCCAGATAAATATGCCAAATATTGTTGTCGTTGGTTAAAATCTCATAACGCTCAAGTTCTTCCGAACCGGAAACATCAAAAAGGCAAAGTTCAACCTTAGTGGCATGGGCCGAGAACAAGGCAAAATTCACTCCTTTTCCGTCATATGTCGCCCCCAGCGGGCTGACTCTTCCTTCCGAGGTTTTGAATTTTGCCATGTGTACCTCTTTTCTTTTTATCTTATCGGTTTAATCACTATCGTTGCAAGCGGCGGTAATCTTAACTGAATCGAGTATGGTTTATTATTCCATTCGCCTTCGATTGCTTGCATAAAGCCTTCATTCTTAACACCGCTTCCCCAGTAGTTTACATCATCACTGTTAAAAATTTCTTGATATCTGCAATTTTCCGGAACACCTATCCGATACCCTTCTCTTACAACCGGTGTAAAGTTTGAAACAACAATCAAATAATCTCCCGGAGCATAACCTTTACGCATATAGGAAATGACGCTGTCATCCGAGTTGGAGTGATCTATCCACTCGAATCCACGATAGTCAAAATCTTGCTGATACAAAGGAGCATTTCCCTTGTACATTAAGTTCAAATCGCGAACGCAATTTTGCATACCTTTATACATCGGATAATCAAGCAAAAACCAACGCAGCCCTTCTTCCGAATTCCACTCCCAGTCTTGGCCGAACTCACATCCCATGAACAAAAGTTTTTTGCCCGGATGTGTATACATGAATCCGTAATATGCCCTTAAGTTTGCAAATTTTTGCCATTCATCACCGGGCATTTTTGATAGCATTGAGCCTTTGCCGTGAACAACTTCATCGTGCGAAATCGGCAAAATAAAGTTCTCATTAAACGCATAGAGCAGACCAAATGTCAGCATACCGTGGTGATATTTTCTATGAACGGGATCATGCGAAATATACTTTAGTGTATCATTCATCCAGCCCATATTCCACTTATAGCCAAAACCAAGTCCGCCCATTGAGGTCGGGCGTGAAACCATCGGCCAAGCCGTTGATTCTTCCGCCACCGTAAAAGCTCCCTTAACTTGTGAATACGCAAGCTCATTCATGCGGCGCAAAAAGGCTATCGCCTCTATGTTTTCATTGCCACCGTAAATATTGGGAATCCATTCGCCGTTCTTGCGAGAATAATCCAAATACAGCATTGAAGCAACCGCGTCTACGCGCAGGCCGTCAATGTGGAATTCTTTGAGCCAATAAATAGCACTCGCGCACAAAAAGTTCATAACTTCGGTGCGGCCGTAGTTATAAATCTTGGTGCCCCAATCGGTGTGCTCTCCCTTTCTCGGATCAGCGTGTTCATAAAGGTGTGTGCCGTCAAATTCATTTAGACCGTGCCCGTCTTTGGGAAAGTGGGCCGGTACCCAATCCATAATTACAGATATGCCTGCTTGGTGGAATTTATCTATCAAATACCTAAAATCATCCGGTGTACCAAAGCGGCTGGTGGGTGCAAACATACCAATAACCTGATATCCCCAAGAACCATCAAACGGGTGCTCTGCCAAAGGCAAAAATTCCACATGGGTAAAGCCCATGTTAACAACATATGGGATCAAGGTATCCGCCAGCTCCCGATAGGTTAAATACTCATTGTTGTCTTTACGCCGCCAAGAGCCTAAATGCACCTCATAAATAGACATCGGCTTATCAAATGAATTATGTTCTTCGCGATAATTCATCCAATTTTGATCTTCCCAATCATAATGATTGATATCATAAACTATGGATGCCGTATTGGGTCTTTTTTCAGAATAAAACGCAAGCGGATCGGCTTTTACCAAAATAGAACCGTCTTGAGTTTTTAGTTCATATTTATACAACTCTCCTTCATGAATACCGGGAATAAAAATATCCCAGACGCCGCAGGTCGGATGTTTGCGCATGGCATTGACACGACCGTCCCAATTGTTGAATCCGCCAACAACGCTGACACGTTTGGCATTGGGCGCCCAGACTGCAAAACTAACACCTTTAACGCCATTTAGCTCCGCCGGATGCGCACCTAATTTTTTATACATATCGAGGTGATTTCCCTCGGCCAAAAGGTAGATATCCATATCACCCAAAATAGATGGAAAACGGTATGGATCTTCCGCCTCATAGGTAACACCCATGTCGTTTTCTATTCTGAATTTATAGGCAAAATTTTCTATCTTTCCGAGGTTGATTTGGTAGAATCCTCTATCATCAATCTTGGTCATTAATCCTAAGGAATTGCCTTCTGGATCCAACAACTCTATTTTGTTGGTGTGCGGTTGATAGGTGCGGATAAAAACTTCTTTGCTTCCCTTGTCTTTATGGATACCCAAAACGGCAAATACGTTACCATGGTCTCCATTAATGACGGCTTCCAATTCTTCTTTTGATAATAAGTTTTCCATCTGTATTTCCTTAAAATTAACAACATAATTCTTCAGTTGCGTGATTTATCAAAATCGCTTTAATTATCTATAAAATTTTATCTGCTTAATTGCAAGCTTTTTGACTCTCATTTTAGAAAATATTTCACTATTTTTTGATTTTGTTGCTTTTAGTGTTGACGGATAAATTTTTGATTGTATATTAGGTAGTGTTTACCGAACTTTTATTTGGAGTTTTGATTATGATGAAAAACAACGAAAAAGCTATCCAAGAGGCAGCTTATTTCATTTGGCAAAATGCCGGATGTCCGCAGGGTCAGGATGAATATTTCTGGTCTATGGCTGTTGAGCAGATCAACAATTGCAAAAAGTCTAACTGCTGCAAAAAAAGCAGCTCTTCTTCTTGCAAATCTTCTTCTGCCAAGAAGTCTTCTTCTGCTAAGAAAGTATCTGCTTCTTCTAAGTCTTCTTCTGCTAAAAAATCTTCTAAATAGTTCGATTTTTTGCGTTGAAAATTTATGAAAAAAGTTCCGTTATTTGCGGAACTTTTTTTATTTTTTGAAAGCGGTTACAACCCACCCAAGAACATCTTTTTCACCTTCTTTTCTCAAAACACACGGCTTAAAAATCGCTTCTTGGAATCCGCTTTGTTTCAATACCTTTTGCACATACTTTTCTCCATGCACAAAACGCCCTGAAAAATGCTGTTGCCACGAGATAGAATCTTTTTCATTTTTACTGATGCTAAAAACCATTATTCCTCTCTCCGCAAGGCTTTTAAAACAAGCGCAAAATACATTTTCCAATGCTCCGAAATAGGTCAAAACATCTGCCGCAATAATTAAATCAAACTTGTTTCTTTGCTTTATCAAATAGCTTTCCATATCATCTTTTTCTAGCTTTTTATATAGCCCTCTTTGTGCTGCCTTTTCCAGCATTTGGGTTGATATATCAACGCCATATAATTGGTATTTTTTTAGTGCAGAATCCAAATATTTTGAACATAATCCGGTGCCGCAACCGGCATCTAAAACGCGTGGATTTTTGGGTAAAAAATCTATACTATATTTCTTGATTTCTTCGGCAATAATTTGCGGAACTTTGTAATCCAGACCGTCAAGAGTTTCATCAAAAGAATCCGCAAAATTATCAAACACTTTTTGCACATAATTGATATCTGATTTTATAAAAGTTTCACTCGGAAAAAAGGCATTCCAACTCTGCTTAACAATACTGTTTTCTGTATATTCTTCATGCCATTTTTTTAAATAAGGCAACACTTTTTCTGCCCCGATTTCAGAGGCAATTTCATACAAGGCATATGCCATATTCAAATGCTGAGAATCCTCTCCGCCGCTTTGTTTTATTGCTTGCCAGGCACTTTCCAATGCCAGCGCCACATCACCGTTTTTTTGAGCCGCTTGCGACAACAAATTCCACGCCCAAAAATCAGATTTATTTTGTTTAACAACTTCTAATAATCCATCTTGTGCTTCTTTATATTTTTCTTCCTCAAAATCAATTTTTGCTTTTAAGAAAACACCTGCAACCGAATCTTTTAGAACTTGAGAAAATTTTTCTGCTTCAGCATATTTTTTTTGGCGCAACAAAACTTCTCCGTGATTTACCAACGCCTCAAAATTTTCCGAATCTAGTCTTAAAATTTTTTGGTAATATTCATCGGCTTTTTCGTAATTTCCCTCAATATAAAAACTATTACCGATTACCAATAATGAGTTGATATTTTGTGGATTTTTTTTCACCTCCGCAAAAGCTATTTTGCGCGCTGAAATAAAATCTCCTTTTTGATATGTCTCCACCGAAGTTATTTTTTTGCTACCAAAACCAAACAAAATTTTCCACCTTTTTAGACTTGGCTTTTATCATCTTTGTGAGTATATTATATGTATTAGCTTAAAAAAGTGGTTAACCATGACGTATTCTTACCAAAAAATATTTGATATCTCTTGGCCGATCTTATTCGGACTCATTATTCAGCAACTCATCGGCGTTACCGACACCGCTTTTTTAGGACGCTTGGGCGCCGTGGAACTCGGAGCCTCCGCCTTGGCCGGTGTTTTCTATGTCATGATTTTTATGCTTGCTTTGGGATTTGGAATCGGCGTCCAAATCATTGTTGCCAGACGCAACGGCGAATCTGATTTTGATAAGATCGGTTCGGTTATTTACCAAGGAACTTTCTTTTTGATAGCCGCGGCAATTATTATCATTGCATTAATCTTTGTTTTAGCCCCGTCGTTTTTAAAAAATATGATTTCTTCCGATGCTGTTTATGCAAAATCTTTAGACTATCTCAATATCAGAATCTTTGGTTTCTTATTTGCTTTTCCTATTGTCATACTCAGATCTTTCTTTATCGGAATTACCCAAACCAAAATTTTAACATGGAATGCCGTTATAACTCTTATTGCTAATGTTGTGTTTGATTATGCCCTCATCTTCGGAAAATGCGGCTTTCCTGAAATGGGCATAAAGGGCTCCGCTCTCGCCTCCGTTATCTCTGAAGCTTTGGGCACTTTTTACTTTGTCTTTTACATACTTTTTTACATTGATTTAAAAAAATACGGTTTTAATAAAATAACAATTTGGAACCCTAAAATTTTGATAAAAATTTTAGATCTGTCCGTCTGGACCATGTTGCAATATTTTGTCTCTATGATTACGTGGTTCTTGTTTTTAATCGCGGTTGAGCATTTGGGGGAAGTTCCTTTGGCGATTTCAAATATTTTAAGAAGTATTTCCGTATTTCCTTATATGATTGTTTCTGCTCTGGGAGCCTCTGCAAATACTCTCACCAGCAATCTTATCGGCCTCAAAAAAACTGATGAAGTGATCCCTACATCTAAGCGAATCATTAAAATCGCTTATGCTTCAGGCTTTGTTCTTCTGACTATTATGTGCTTATTTCCGCGGGCTATTTTACGAATATATACAGATGACAATTTATTAATTGATCAGGCAATCTTGCCATATTATGCTTCCCTTGCCTCTTTTATAACCTTGGTTCCGGGAATAATTTGGCTTAGTGTCGTTTCCGGCACCGGACAAACCAAAAGCGCAATGTATATGGAATTTATTGCGCTTGCCGTTTATATGGTGAATGTATGGTACGTGGTTATTTATTTGAAAGCTGATCTCTTTATTTGCTGGACTTGTGATTATTCATACAACATTATTCTTGCAATACTTACTTTTGTTTACTTAAAATGCAAAAAATGGCATCATAAAACAGTGTAGCTCTCATGTATCAGGATGTTTTACAAAAACTTTCTTCATCTAATTTCAGACACCGTTTTCATTTGAGTGAAAAAGATAAGGCTTATGTCTTGGCAAAAGGCTATAACACCATTAAACAACACGCTCAAGATTTTATTGCCAAACGAATCGCCCCGGCTAATCCCCATAATGACGGTAAACAAACACCTATGCGCGGACATCCGGTCTTTATTGCTCAACACGCCACCGCTTGCTGCTGTCGCCAATGCATTTGCAAATGGCACCATTTTTCTCCTTATGGCTCACTTAGTGAGGAACAACAGGACTATTTGGTGGACCTAATTATGGCGTGGATAGAAAAACAAATGCTTTAAATACTAAAAAAAGCCTTGGACATTGCCAGGGCTTTTTTATTTGGTAGGGGTAGTCAGACTCGAACTGACACGGGAGTGAACCCACAAGATTTTGAGTCTAGCGCGTCTACCAGTTCCGCCATACCCCCATCGACTGGGTCAAGTGATAATATATTTAATCTTTCCAGTCAATAGTTTTTTTTTATCCTTTTCAAATTTTTTATATTCAAAAAGGATTTTTTATTTTACAGGTTTTAAGGGTTTTTGATATCTACCCCTTCTCCTGATAAGCCTTTAGCTATATTTAAATTAATACTGATCAGAGCATCAAGCTTGTGAGGCTCCGGTGAAGCTATTGTGTCCACAGTCCTTTGGAATACAAACATGGCCAAATTTAAGATACTTCTTCTGATCTCAAGAGGTTGGGGACAATCTTCTTCCCTAACTGCCGAGGCTAATATGGCCCATAGTTTGCGATTTTTTTCTAATGCATCTTCCAGCTCACCTCTCTTCTCTTCCCAATGTTCTTTTATCATGTTAAGCCCTGATGCCGTTCTTATCAAAGCTCTGCTTTCAAGCTCTGATTGTTTAAGCCCGGAAACTTCGGCCTGCGCATAAGTTTGTGAGAGGTCCATTTTTTTATTTTTTCCTTTATCAAATTTAAAAGTTTTTTTAACATAATTACTTTATTATTATATTAAAATAAAGTTACTCAATAGTAAAGATTTAAAGGATATTTCAATGAAAAAGCTGATTATTTTTTCTATGATGATTGCTTTAACATTGCTTTGGACCGCCGCAGGATCTGCTTTTGTGCGTTATGAAGACAAACATCCTAAAAAAGTCAGAGAAGTCAGAATTACAGGCTTTTTAGACTATGCCCCGTTTGGTTATACCGAAAGACCTGACGAAATACTTTACGGTAAATTTTTTACCGTCTTTCAGCCGATGATTGATACAATTAAAGAAGAAAACAACCTAAAAATTATGTACGAACTCTCTAAACGTAATTTTCCCGCTCAGGTACAAGAAGTCAGGCAAGGTAACATTGATATCGTTTTAGGCGCTTACCATGAAACTGAGCTTTTTAGAGGGTTGGAATTAATCTATCCGGCGGCTCTTATTAATCCGGTGACTGTCTTTATGCTCCCGAATCGAATCAATGAAGTAAAGTCTATTGATGATCTTAAAAAACTTAACGGGGTCAGAACTTCTAAGGAATCATACAGCGATTTTGTAGAACAACGACTAAAAGAATTTAAGCTGGAAACCGTCGATAATTCCTATGACCTTTTTGAACGGCTGTTTACAAAAAAAGCTGATTATATTCTGATTAGCCAATATTATGGCTTAATAGAAGCCTCTAAACTGGGCCTTAGAGAACAAATCAGCGTGGCAAAACAAACTTTGTGGCAAGTACCAATGTTCATCGGCGTTTCAAAACTTTCCAGAGAAAGAAAAATGCTTAGCCAAAAACTGACGCGCTATCTTGAAGATCCAAAAAATCAAGAAATTCTCAAACAAAACCTTATTCGCTTGGTTAATGAAGCCGAAATTAATGCTCAAGGTATCGTTCCTCCAACTTTTGGACTTGAAAACAAACAGAACTAGCTTGACCTTACCTGCCTAATTGTTTACTATGATTGACTGAAAGGTTAATGTTATGGTTTTGCTTATTCATCATCCCGTATCTCCCGCCGGGCGAAAAATTCGCCTACAAATGGCTGAGAAAAAAATGCTCTTCATCTTGAGAGAAGAAGAGCCCTGGAAAATGTCGGATGATGTCTATAAACTTAATCCCGCCGGTGAACTGCCTGTTTTTTTAAGTGACGGAAATATCATTGCCGGAAATTATGTTATCAGCGAATATCTGGAAGAGGCTTCTCCCGATGTGCCGATGATTTTTGGCGATACAAAACAAAAAGCCGAAATCAGACGATTGGTTGATTGGTTTGATAATAAATTTTTTAGAGAAGTATATCGCAATATTGTTTATGAAAAAGTGCATAAACGTTTTGCAAACGGCCTTGCTCCCGATTCAAAAATTCTCAAAATGGGCCTTAACAATCTAATGTACCATCTTGAATATATTGAATGGCTTTTAGATCGACGCCAATATTTGGCTGCTGACACTGTTTCTTTGGCTGATTTGTCTGCTGCGGCGGAGCTTTCTATTATCGACTATCTGGGATCTGTGCCTTGGGATGAATTTAAAACCGCAAAATTATGGTATTCTAAAATGAAATCCAGACCAGCTTTTAAGGATATCTTAAAAGATAATATCAGAGGTATTTTGCCGGCTAAACATTATACAAATTTGGATTTTTAGAGGCTGCTTTTATGAATAAGAAAATTGCTCTTTTAACTTTTACTCTAGCACTTTGCTCTTGCACTTATTTGTCTAAGGGAAGCGGACAAGTTGTCTACCACTGGGAAAAACTCCATACCGGTGTAGAAAAATTCTCCAGAGATCATGCTGAATGTCTTATGGCTGCCAAAGAATTCAAGTTAATGCCGGATTTCAGAACTTGGTTTTATTCTGAGGAAACAAAATTAAACACCAGAGCCGATTGGCACTCGGATAAAGGTATTTGGGCAACTTATGTGCCTTACGCCGGCGCCCAACCTTTGATTGTTAATTCTCGTTATGATGATGACGACATAAGCCCTAAAAACTACAGCAAATGCATGAAATCTAAGGGATATTGGCCCAGAGAGCATGATATTCCCGAAATTACCAACATCAATCTTTACAAAGCTCGTCGCCCACATCTCCAGCAACCTTTTGGGATACCTGATTATTACTAGGGCTATAGCCACCGCCGACGGCTTTATAAAACGCTATTATATCTTTATAAATATTTGCATTGCTTGAGATAAGGCTGTTTTGCGAATCAAGCAAGTTTTGTTGGTTGCTTAAAACCTCACTGAATTCTATCAACCCTTGCTCATACTTATCTAAGGTCAGCTTTGAGACCTCTTGTTGCGCTTTTTCCGATAATACTGCACTTTGGTTGCGCTCGTATTCTTTTTGTAAACTTACAACCGAATTTCTGATTTCTTCCGCCGCATTCAAAATGCTCGATTTATACATGGCTTCTTGCTCTTTGGTCATGGACTTTTGTAACTCGACATTATTTACCAGAGCTCCCCAATGAAACAAAGGCATGCTTATGGCCGGAGAATAGCTATGTGTATCACTTTTTGAACTTACCAGATTTGATATTTTTTGAGATTGGTAACCGACAAAACCGCTCAAATTAATTGTCGGAAACAATTCCGCTATCGCCTGGCCGATTTTGGCATTTTGTGCTATCAGCTGATTTTCGGCCTCTCTGACATCAGGACGATTGCGTATTACGCTGACAGGTAAAGAATACAACCGTTCCAAGTTATAATCAAATCGGCGGCTTATAAGATTATTTTCTTTGCTTTCCAGCTCGCTGTTTAAACTTCCCGGAAGCTGCCCGGTCAAAATTGCCAATGCATTTTGGTAAGCATCTACTTCCGTTTCCAGCTGCGGCACTTGCTCTTTGGTTGTTTCCTGTAAATATTCCGCTTGTTTTAAGCTGATATCATCGGTTAAACCAACATCATATTTTTCTTTGGTCAAATCATAAATTGATTGCTGTATTTCCAAATTTTTCTTTGCAATCCTCAACTGCTCTTGTGCTTGGCGAAGATTGACATAATCAGAGGCAATCTCTGCCATTAGACTTAAGCGAACATTGTCCAAATTGGCTGCGGCTGCCTGTGCCAAAGCCCTTGCACTCTCGGTCTGGCGGCGGCCTCCGCCCCAAATATCTATTTCCCAGCTGGCATCTAAGCCCAATTGATAGTAATCGGTTGAAATCGGAACACCATAGTTAATGCTGTCTTTCACATAATGATAACTGCCATCGGCATCTATTGTCGGCAGATTTTGAACGGCAGTGATCTTCAGGCTTTGCCTAGCCTGGCGCAAATTCTCTATTGCGGCTGAAATTGTCGGGCTTTCCGTTAAGCCCTGTTCCACCAGTTTATTTAATATCGGATCATTAAATTCCTTATACCAATCTTGCTTTATTTCCGTTGTTTTATTGCTTAATTTGAGGCTGGCAGCGATGTCTTTGTCTGAGAAAAACTCCGGCTGTTTGTAGTCCGGGCCGACCGCACAAGAAGAGGCTAACAACACGCTCAAAGACAGGCCTACATATCTATTTATCATTTCTGATCTCCTTTGATGCCTTCTTTCTATTTCCCGACCACTCTTTGATGCTTTCAAACACCGCAAACAGAGCCGGAATAAAAATGATGCCGATAAAGGTGGCCGCTATCATCCCAAAAAACACAGAAGTACCTATTGCTATTTGGCTTGAGGCACCGGCACCGGTGGCCACAATCATCGGGAACACTCCCAAAATAAAGGTTAAGGCTGTCATCAAAACGGCTCTGAACCTTTCTCCGGCTCCTTTTTTTGAAGCCTCAAGAATCGAATCGCCTTGCTCCCGATATGCTTTGGTAAACTCCACAATCAAAATCGCGTTTTTGGCTGCCAAGCCTATCAGCATAATCAAACCAAGTTGAGCATAAATACTCAAGGGTTGTCCCATCAGATGCAAACCTATCAGTGCTCCTAAAATGGCAAAAACGGTTGAAAACATAACCGAAAACGCCAGCATCCAGCTTTCATACAATGCAACCAAAAAGAGGTAGCAGAAAATCAGCGCCAAAGTGATCAATATCGTCGCTAGCCCTGCGGCTTCCACCTCTTGCAGGCTTAACCCTGTCCAAGCGACTTGAAAATCTTCCGGTAATAATGATGCGGCTATACTCTTAACCGTATTGATGGCCGTACCGGTACTGACTGCGGCTGAGGCTTGAGCGGTAATGGCGGCTGCCGTATACTGATTGTAGCGATAGATAATTTTCGGCGACAGTGTTGTGCTGACATCGGCAAAGCTTTTGACCCTTATCAGCTTATTATCGCTTGAGCGCACATATAAATTTTGCACATCTTCTATGTTGCGGCGGAACGGAAAATCTGCCTGCACAATGACCTTGTTGACCTGCCCGCTCAAGGTGATGTTATTGACATAGCGTGAGCCCAAATTATTGGAAAGAGCCTCAAACAAATTGGCAACCGGAATTTTGTAGCTTTCAAGTTTGGTTCTGTCTACATCCAAATAAATATGCGGGGTATCTGCCGTAAAGGTACTGAAAGCATAAGATAAATTTTTAGATTCATTTAAGCCTAATAAAAATTTCTCCATCCAACCAAAAAGTTCTGAGGGAGTGGCGTTGCCGTTGGTGGCCAGCAACTCTAAAGACAAACCATTGCTTTGGCCGATACCGGGAATGGCCGGCGGAGCAAAGAAATTAACCTGCGCGCCTTGAGTTGAGGCAAATTTTTCCATTAGGCTTGCGGTAATGCCCTCAATGGACAAGGCTTTTGAGGTCCGCTCCGACCAGGGCGCCAAGCCGATAACGCCCAAAGCAACGTTTTCTCCGCCGCCACCCAACAACGAATAGCCGGCAACCGAGATAAAATAGGTGACACCATCCATCTCCAATGCTTGTTTTGAAATTTTTGATACCAGCTCGTTGGTCTGATTAATGGTGGCGGTTTCATCTAACTGGATATTGGCAAAAACTATTCCCTGATCTTCTTCTGGCAAAAATGATGTGGCGGTGAACTTAAAACCTATTCCAACCAAAACAAGAACTCCCAAAACCGTCAAAACCGTGATTTTTAGGTATGATGAAAAATAGCCTACTACTTTCAAATATTTTTCTTTGAAAAAATCTATCGTGTCGTTAAACCATTTGAAAAATCCATGTGGAGTTTCTTGTTTATCTCCGCTTAAAAATATGGAACACAGCGCCGGAGACAAGGTCAAGGCATTGAAGGCTGAAAAAACTACCGCCGTAGCTATGGTGACGGCAAATTGCTGATATATCTTGCCGGTGATGCCGGCCATTAATCCGACCGGAATAAAAATCGAAAGCAGCACAAATGTGGTGGCAACAATGGCGCTACCTATTTGTTGCATTGCCTTTTCCGCCGCCGACTTGGCATCTAGCTTCTCAAAAGCCATCAGATATTCTACTCTTTCTACCACTATGATGGCGTCATCCACCACCAGGCCAATGGCCAATATCATGGCAAACAGTGTCAAAATATTTATATCAAAACCTAAAACATATATAACCGCAAAGGTTGCCACCAGTGATACCGGAATGGTGATAAGCGGGATAATCGTGGTGCGAATCTTTTGCAAGAACACATAAGTCACCAGCACCACCAGCGAAAACGTGATACCTAAAGTTTCTATAATGCTTTGAATGGAAGAGCGAACATATTCCGTAGAATCGTAGGCTACCCTAAATTCCATATCATCGGGGAAAGTTTTGCTCAGTTTGCTGATTTCTTCTCTCACGTTGTCCATAATGTCTAGGGAGTTTGAACCTGGCGTTTGGCTCAAACCGATGATAACCGAAGGCGCATCATCAAAGCGTGCGTTCATCTGGTAAGTATCGGCTCCGAGTTCCACTCTGGCGACATCTTTTATCCTAACAATACCGCCGTTTGCTGAGGTGGTAATAATAATATTTTTGAAGTCCTCAACCTTGTTGAGAAGGCCTTTGGCTGTTAAAGACAAAACCACTGCCGTGTTATTGGTGCTGGGGGCCGAGCCGATGGAACCTATAGAGGCTTGCACGTTTTGTGAGGAGATGGCATTGACGACATCGGTGCTGTCTAGGCCAAGTGATGTCAGCTTATCTGGATTTAGCCATATTCGCATGGAATATTGCGGGCCATAAATTGAGACATCGCCAATACCTTCTATGCGCGCCAGAGGATTTTGAATGTTAGTATAGGCAAAATTGCTTAAATATAAGTCGTTATAAGTATTGTGCGGCGAGCGCAGAACCAACATACCCAATATGTTGGACATTTGAGTCGTGACCTCAAGCCCTTCTTGATTAACGATATCCGGTAATTGAGAAGAAACCTGTTGCAGACGATTCTGAACTTTTACCTGAGCAATGTCCGGGTCTGTGCCGACATTAAAGGTAATGGTCAGATTATAGCTGCCGGTATCATCTGAAGTGGAAGACATATAAAGCATATCCTCAATACCGTTAATCTGGTTTTCTATCGGAATGGCAACCGTATCTACCAAAACCTCGGCATTGGCTCCCGGATATGTAGCCTTGACTACAATTTGCGGCGGCGTAATTTGCGGATATTGAGAAATCGGCAATACCACGATTGCTAACAACCCCAACAAAATCATTATAATCGAAATAACCCCGGCAAAACGCGGCTTATCTATAAAATATTTGGAAAACATTATTTTTTCTCCCCGTTTGCGGAGGTTATCTTGATTTTGACTTTGGTGTCTTTGCCGACATTGCCGACCTTGTCTGTTACTAAATATTCCCCTTTGGCGAATCGGTTGGCCAAGACATAGTTACCGTTTTGCTCATCTAATATGGTCACGGGCGTTTTCAACAGCTGATTATCCTTGACGGTATAAACGTAGTTTCCGTCAGGAGCCAAGACCACATAATTTTGTCTGACCAAAACCGCGTCTTTAACATTTTTTTCCAACAAAACATCTACATAAGCATTGGCCATCAGCTCATGATTGGGGTTGGCAAAATCTGCATAAACGGCCACAGATCCGGTCGTTTTATCAATACTGTTATCGGTAAACTTAAACTCGCCCAAAGGCTTGTATAAATTGCCGTTTGAGAGCTTGAGCGTAATTTTATCACCGGCAAACAAAGGTGCTCCGTTTTGTTTGGCGATTTCATTTAAATACTCTTTATCGGAGATTGAAAAGACAACCCGAATCGGGTTATATTGAATAATGGAAAGCAAAGCGCCGCTGCCGGGAGCAACATAATTTCCTTTGGTTAAATCAACGTTGCCGACAACACCGTCGATTGATGACTGCAGCACGGTGTAGTCGTAAATCACTTGAGCCTTGGCCTGGTTGGCTTTGGCCTCCTCAAGGTTACCCAAGGCGCTCAAATACTGAGCCTTGGCATTATCAAACTCGGTTTGAGAGATGGCTTTTTTGCCTGCTTTTTTTATTCTTTCGTAATAAACTTTGGCATTGTTAAAGTTGGCCTGAGCCTGCGTGGTGGCGGCAATGGCGGCATCTAGTACTGCCTTATATTCACGCTGGTCTATCAAAACCAAGTTATCTCCTGTCTTGACACCTTGGCCGCCTTGCACAAACACATCTTCTATATAGCCGCTGACATTTGGCACTAAATCAACCGATTTTATCGGTGTTACATAGCCGACATAAGTCGAGGTTATGGTGACATCTTGCGGCTCTATCGGAATAACATTTAGAGTTAGTTCTCTTTGCTTTTGCACAGGTGCAGCCAAAGAAGATGCTGGAGCCAAACAAACTTCAAACACCAACAATAAAACAGCAAAGATATATCGTACCCGAGACAACATTTTTTCTCCTCTTATCTAAGTTGTAATTTTAAATAATTGGCAATAGTAATAATTTCAATATTGCTAATCTTGTTTATGCTTGAAGAATTTTGCTTGGAGGCTTTGAAAAATTGTTGTATTTTATGAGTAATTTTGCATTGTGCCTCTAATATTTAATAAGGAACAAAAACAATGACTAAAACAAAAAAAACAGAACCCGTTGTTTTGCAAGTGTTGCCGGAGTTGGAAATGGGCGGTGTGGAGATTGGCACCGTTCAAATTGCATCTGCCCTACAAGAAAACGGGATTAAAAATTTTGTTGCCTCGCAAGGCGGGCGCCTCACCAAAGATTTGAGTAAGATAAAGGTTAAGCACTTGACCTTGCCGCTTAAAACAAAAAACATCTTTAAAATGCGCAAAAATGCCGATGCTTTGGCTGAATTCATCAAGAAAAACGGTATAAACATCGTGCATGCCCGCTCCAGAGCCCCGGCTTGGAGTGCTTATTGGGCGGCTAAAAAAGCCGGTGTACATTTTATGACAACTTTCCATGGCACCTATGGCCTTGGTCCATGGGGTATCAAAAAAATATACAATAAAGTCATGACGATGGGTGAACGTGTTATCGTTATTTCAAACCACATAAAAAATCATGTTTTGAAAAACTACAAAAAAGTTGATGAACAAAAATTGCGCTTGATTCATCGTTGCGTTGATGTGGAAAAATTTGATCCCAAATCTGTCTCCCAAGAGAGAATCATAAAAACCATTAAAGAGTACAATATTCCAGAGGACAAACCAGTTCTGACGCTTATTGGCAGAGTTACCCGCTGGAAAGGCCAACATCTGTTGGTTAGAGCTCTTTCAAAGATGAAAAACTCCAACTGTTATTGTGTCATTGCCGGCGATGCTCAGGGAAGAGTTAAGTACGTTGACGAGATTAAAGAACTGGCAAAAAAGCTCAACGTTAGTGATAGGGTTGGTTTTTATGGTAAAGTTTTAGACCCACAAGCACTGATGCAAGTCTCTACAGTTGTCCTTTCTACTGCCATAGAGCCTGAGGCCTTTGGCCGTATTTCAGTTGAAGGACAAGCCATGGGCAAAATCGTGGTTGCCTCAAATATCGGCGGCTCGCTTGATACAATCAAAGACGGGTTAACCGGTAAACTTTACCAATTTGATGACCCTCAGGCTTTGGCCGATGCTCTTGATTGGGCCCTTTCACTGAAGGACGATGAAAAGCAAAAAATTGCCAAAACGGCGAGAAAAAATGCAAAAGATAACTTCACAAAACAAATTATGTGTGATAAAACAATAGCCGTCTATCGTGAATTGATGGACGAAAACAATAATTTAGTAAAATAAAAAAAAGGATATTTTAATATGGTTGCGATTAAATTGCCTGATGGCAGTGTGATGAATATGGAGAGCGGTGTCAGCGGTTATGACATTGCTGCGAAGATTAGTGCCGGCTTGGCGCAAGCCGCTTTGGCTGTTAAAGTTAATGATAAACTCCAGGATTTGACCACCCCTATCACTACCGACGCAACCGTGACTATCATCACCGGCAAGGATAAGGAAGGTCTTGATATCCTCCGTCACTCTTGCTCTCACGTGATGGCTGAAGCTGTTAAAGAGCTCTGGAATGATGTGCAAGTTACCATCGGACCGGCGATTGAGAACGGTTTTTATTATGATTTCTCTCGCAAAGAGCCTTTTACAACTGAGGATTTTGAAAAAATTGAAGCTAAAATGCACGAGATTGTTAAACGCGACGAGAAAATCACCCGCAAGGTTTTGCCGCGCAATGAGGCTATCAAGTTCTTCAATGATTTGGGTGAACACTACAAAGCCGAAATTATTCAGGATTTGCCCGAATCCGAAACAATCTCTCTTTATACTCAAGGCAACTTTACCGATTTGTGCCGCGGTCCGCATGTTCCCTCAACTGGGAAAATCGGCAACGCCTTCAAACTTATGAAAGTTGCCGGCGCTTATTGGAGAGGCGATTCCACCAAGGAAATGTTGCAACGTATTTATGCAACCGCTTGGAATTCTAGGAAAGACTTGGATGAATACCTTCAAATGCTTGAAGAAGCCGCCAAGCGCGACCACCGTAAGCTCGGCCGCGAGATGGACTTGTTCCATTTTGAGCCGGACTATGCTCCCGGTGCCGTCTTTTGGCATGATAAAGGCTATAAAGTTTATCGCAAGTTGATTGAGTATATGCGTAAACGCCAGGAGAACAACGGTTATATCGAGATCTCTACACCTCGCGTTATGGACCGTTGTTTGTGGGAGACCTCCGGTCACTGGGAGAAATATGGCGCCCACAACTACTCCGGCCAAACGGAAGATAAAAAATGGTTCTGCATTAAACCAATGAACTGCCCCGGCGGATTGTTGGTTTATAAGCAGGGTATCAAATCTTATCGTGATTTGCCGCTCAAGATTGCCGAGTTTGGTAAGGTGAACCGTTATGAAGCCTCCGGTTCGCTGATGGGCTTGATGAGAGTGCGCGAGTTTACGCAAGACGATGCCCACATCTTCTGCACTCCGGAGCAAAGGGAAGAGGAATGCATTACCACTTTGAAACTGATTTTTGATATTTACAAAGATTTTGGCTTTGACAAGGTAAAAATTTATCTCTCTACCCGTCCGGAAAAACGTATCGGCTCAGATGAAATTTGGGATATCTGCGAAAAATCTTTGGCCAATGCGCTCACCAACCACGGTTATGAGTTTGAGATTAATGAAGGCGAAGGAGCTTTCTACGGTCCTAAGCTTGAATTCATCCTCAAAGATGCTATCGGCCGTGAATGGCAGTGCGGAACCATCCAGGTTGATATGAACCTGCCGCAGCGTTTTGACATCAGTTACATTGGTGAAGACGGCGAGAAACACCAGCCGGTTATGCTGCACAGAGCTTTGTTTGGTTCTATTGAGCGTTTCTTGGGTATTTTGATTGAACATCATGCCGGCAAATTGCCGCTTTGGTTATCGCCCGAGCAGGTTGTGGTTTGCCCGATTGTCAGCGAGATGAACGACTATGCCGAAGAAGTAGCCGCCAAATTGCGTGCAGCAGGATTATATGCCAAAACGGATCTGCGTAATGAGAAAATCAACTACAAAATCCGTGAGCACTCGGTTGCCAAGATTCCGGTTATTGCCGTTGTCGGTGCCAAAGAGAAAGAAAACGGCACGGTTACCATTCGTCGTTTAGGCTCTGAGAAACAAGAGCTTATGGCGCTTGATGACTTTATTGCCGCTCTTAAAAAAGAGGCAACAATGCCGAGCCAAGACCGCTAAGCGCTTGTGCGCGATGCTTTTAAAACCCGCAAGGCCGCAAACTTTGCGGGTTTTTCTTGCAATTTATATTTTTTGTGCTTAGACTGATTGGCGTACTTCATGGTACGGAGACTACAAAATCTCCTACTTGACACGATGTCGATATAGCACCGTTAAAATCTATATCCCCGACAACTCTTGGTCGGGGAGCTTTCAGCGTATGTTCAAGGTTTGTCCCAAAGGCTGAGAGGATCATGTTGTCAAGTATGATTTTTGTACTCCCCGGCCACCTTACCATAAGGCGGCCGTTTTGTTTGACTTGAACTTATGGAGAAAAAATCATGCAAAAATTATGTTTATTTCTGGTTGCCATCTGTTTGGCATCTTGCACCACGCTTACCAGGCAGGAGCAAAATACTCTGCGCAATCTCAAAGCGCAAGGTATCACCGTAGACAAGCCTGTGGGCAGTTTTGAGGCGCCGGCAAACCCCGGTGCCGCCGGAGCACTCAATCTTCTACCCGGTATCGGCAATTTTTATCTGGCCAGTGGCAATGGCGGAGACAGTTCTCACTGGCTTTACGGAACCTTAAATCTTTTGACTTGGCCAATATCTATTTTGTGGGGAATCCCTGAGGCTGCCATTGATGCCAACCGCATCAACGAGCGAGAACTGATTTACTATTATCAATATGATCGCCAAGGGCAAAAAGAGCTTGCCACCGCCGGCAAAACTCTGGAAAATTAGCAACAAAAAACCGAGACGGTTTATTTTAACCGTCTCGGGCTTTTTCTTCTTTGGCGCTCTGAGTACGAGATTACTCCGCCTAGGCAGACTGCATAAACAGGAAAAACTCCAACCCAGCAAAACAGCTCTTGGGGAAAATTTTTACCAATTTTAGCCATGCTGAAAACACAATCATAAGCCATTTGACCAATAATGAACAATCCCCACAAGCACCAAATTGCAAATACTAACGAAAGCACTGCAAGAAATACTTTTTTCATAACACACAAAAATTTAACAATACTTATTTTCTATTAAAAGAAATAGTATTTTAAAATTTACAGGTCAACACTATCTTCTTATATTTTCACAAAAAAAGCGTGGCACCTTCACCACGCTCTTCTTTAACCTGAAAATATAAATTATTTTATCTTGCTTTTCAAATTCGCAATCAAAGCATCTACCCCGCCAGGATTGTTTTTGATAAACGCGGTGTATTCATTGCGGGCGGTGATGGCCAGGCTTACATTCTCAATAATGATATCAACAATTTTATATTGTCCGCCTTTTTCACGCACACGCCATACAACTTTGGCAGGTTCGCCTTGATCCATTGGCACAACCGAATTTACAAATACTTGGCCGGCAGAGTTTGATGGGGATGTTCCCTTGAAAATAAACTCCCTGCCCTTAAATTCATCAAAACGCTTAGACCATGTGCTGATGTTGAGCTGGCGATAAACTTTAATGAATTCCTCTCTTTGTGCAGGGGTGGCTGTGCGCCAATTGCGCCCCAAAACAAACTGGCCGATAAAATCTAAGTCTAGAGCTTTATTAAAAAGCTTTGCGAACCTGGCATCTTTTTCTGACTGAGGAATATTGGCATTGATAATCTGCTCTATTCCCTCTGTCGTTACTTCTTTTACAAAAGCTTCTGCCTTTGCTACATCAATTTCAGCGGCGGCATTGCCTGCAAACAAGAGCAATACCCCCAAAAGGCTGCCTGCAAAAAGTTTCTTCATATAAAGTCTCCTTAGTTATTGGTCCATTTCATCAAAGATTTCGCCTTCCTCTTCGAAGCCAAAATCAAAGTCATAAGCGGCTGTCTCTTCCGACTTATCGCGATAGCATCTTAATTTACTTTGATTTTGCAGGTAGGCCGAACGCATCGTTGTGTAGTAGTCAACAGAATTACGCTCCAAATCATCCAATAAATCCAAAGCCTGTTCACGAGCTGTAATACCATAAACAGCTGCCAAGCCCCATGCGGCTTTATCGTGAACATTGGCATCATTGTAAGTACCCCAATATACGGGATCAAAGACAAACTCCAGAGCCAAACCTGTGGCAGCACGTGGTGTGCTCGGGCCAATGAGCGGCAAAACAATGTATGGACCCTGAGGAATACACCATTTGGCGAAGGTCTCGTTGAAAGTTGCATTTCTTGGCTGCAAACCCCAACCTTCTGCGACATCAAACATTCCGGCAAGTCCCAATGTGGAGTTTAAGACAAAGCGCCCTAAACTCTTGGTCATGGCAACAGGCTCTCCTTGCAAAAGGAGGTTTCCGGCCGAGACAGGCTCTTGCAAGTTAGAAAGAACAGAGCTAACCCTCTCTCTTATGAAAGGCGTGGTGATGGCTCGATACCCCTTAGCTACGGGTTTAATTACGTATTTATCTGCTTGATAGTTAAATTCAAAAATCGGACGGTTGATACTCTCAAAGGGATCTTCTTCCGAGCTTGTGCTCTGTCCCGTTGAGGCACAGGCTGAAAGCAATACAAGCCCTGAAACAGCAATCATCTTCTTGATGGATAGTTTTAGCACGGCAACCTCTTCTTGTTGTTATCAAATTGAGCTTAATATATCATCAAATTAACATAAATCAATATTTTTGACTCATGTTCTTGATATCTAAGGTGGTTTGTTACAATGCGGAAATCTTTTGTGTTTTGCATAAACGACGAATCTGAAATATCATGCTTTCCAGTTGAAACTTTTATGTGAGGAATAATTACAATGACAAGTAAACCTTCTAAACCTATTATGTTGTTTGACTGCAAAACTTCTCAGAAAGTTATTGGAAAAGAAAATTTCCTAAATGCTATTGAAAAAATTCTTGACCATGGTGCTTATTGTCAAGGACCTGAGACAAAAGAGTTAGATGAAAAATTGGCTAACTACTCCGGCACAAAATTCTGCTCTACCTGCGGTTCCGGAACTGATGCTCTGACCCTTGCTTTGATGGCTTGGGATGTTAAACCCGGTGATGCCGTTTTTGTTTCTTCTTTCACCTTTGTATCTTCTGCCGAAGCTCCTGTTCTTTTGGGGGCTACTCCTATCTTTGTCGACTCCGATCCTAATACATACAATATGGATCCTAAAGATTTGCAACGCGCTATTGATGAGGTTAAAAAAGAAGGAAAACTCAACCTCAAAGCTGTTATTCCGGTTGATATCTTTGGCTCTCCTTGTAACTATGATGAAATTCTCAAAATCGCTCACGCCAACGGCATGAAGGTTTTGGCAGACTCTTGCCAATCTTATGGCTCTGTCTACAAAGGCAAAAAGGCAGGTTCTTTTGCAGATATGTCTGCAACATCTTTCTACCCGACTAAACCTTTGGGATGCTATGGCGACGGTGGTGCTGTGTTCACAAATTCTAATGAGGAAAATGAGCTGGTTAAATCTTGCCGCGTTCACGGTATGAGCCCAGAAGACCACTATGATAACGTTCGTTTAGGGCTAACCGGTCGTTTGAACAGCTTCCAGGGTGCCGTTTTATTGCAAAAGCTGACCGTTTTTGACCAAGAGTTGAAAGATCGTCTGCGTGTTGCAAAACGCTATGACAATGAACTCGACAGCTATTTCGGCAAACAACAGATTCTGGATAACTGTCAGTCTGCTTATGCTCTTTACACCATTAATTGCGCAGATCGTGATGAACTCATGAGCTACCTCAAAGAAAATGGTATTCCTTGCGGTGTATACTATCCGCGTCCAGTTCACACCCAAACTGCTTATGCTAAGTGGAATACTCGTGCTTTGCCAGTTTGTGAGAAACTTTCAAAGACAGCTCTCTCCATCCCTATGACCCCTTATCTTGACAATGAAGATTTGGATTACATCATTCGGATTATGAATGAGTTTGCTGCAAAGAAAAAAGCTAAAGCAGCTTAGTCTTTGTCTTCCTCTCATAAAAACGGCAGTTTCTTTACTGCCGTTTTTTTATGTTTATCAATTTTTTTTATAACAAATGAATTTTTAGCTGGACATATATAAAAATATGATTTATAAAGCTTCTCGTTATCAATTGCTCGGGTAGCTCAGTTGGTAGAGCAGAGGACTGAAAATCCTCGTGTCGGCGGTTCGATCCCGTCCCCGAGCACCACTTCAAAAATACCGCTGTTAAAGGCGGTTTTTTTTGTGCTCTCACTAATCGAACTTCGTTTCTTCAAAACTCGTTCTCTTGGGGACGGGCCTCGCTTTGGCATCTTACTTTCGCTTCGGTCATTCCCATTTCCCTCGCTCAAGGAGATGACAAAGATGTTGCAGACAAAAACAACAAGCTATTGTTGTTTTTGCTTAGCCATCCCTCCTCGCACCATTTCGTAAATACCGCCATGAAAGGCGGTTTTTTTTGTGCTCTCGCCAATCGAACTTCGTTTCTTCAAAACTCGTTCTCTTGGGGACGGGCCTCGCTTTGGCATCTTGCTTTCGCTTCGGTCATTCCCATTTCCCTCGCTCAAGTAGATGACAAAGATGTTGCAGACAAAAACAACAAAATCTTGTTGTTTTTGCTTAGCCATCCCTACTCGCACCACTTCAAAAATACCGCTGTTAAAGGCGGTTTTTTTGTGCTCTCGCCAATCGAACTTCGCTTTATTGTTATTTAATTTATCTGCAAAATTTCTAATATTTTTCTAAGACTTAAACGTTTTATTAAACTTTTGCGGGTATACAATCATTGATTTTGTTATTTTACGGAGATGTATACCATGGTTAAATTTAATGATAATGCTATTCGCGAAGCTGCTTATTATATTTGGCAAAACAATGGCTGCCCGGCCAACACAAGCTTGCAAGACTGGGATGCCGCCATCAACCAGCTCAATGCTATGTCTGCTTTGAAAAATGCCAGCAAAAAGTTAGCCAGTGCTAAGACAATTGCTGTTAAAAAATCTGCTTCTAAAGCTGCCAGCTTGAAATCTTCAAGCTTCAAGGTTGCTGTTTTGAAACCGACTGCGTTGAAAAGTAACTCTACAAAAAAAGCTTCTAGTAGCAAGAAATTGACTAAGAAATCTAAATAGTTTCTTTTGTTTATAAAAAAACACCTTCTTTATCGGAAGGTGTTTTTTTGTGCCTTAAATGCAAAGTGCTTAAATAAAATGTAGGTTACACACATATAACACAATATTGCAACTAATTGCCCAAAATATGCGTTCCATTTTAGATATTCGACAAAGATCTCTAACAGAATCGCATTGACACAATAGCTTACTCCCCAAGAGAACACACATTTTGCATACTCAGATCCCCAGCCGCCTCTTGAATGAAAAACGAATATCTTCATCAATGAAAACGAAATAAACGAAGACAATACCCAAGACAAAACCAAGCTTAGCTGATAGCTTCCCTCTCCCAGCAAAAACAAAGCTACCACAAACATCAGATATGCAACAACCGTGTTGAAGCCTCCGACAAGAAGAAACCTTAATTTCTCTGGTTGACGCAACCAAAAATTCCAAAATTTATAAAATAATTTGGTTAGCATTGTTCCCTGTGCCTCTTAAGTTTTGAGATCCACCAGTGTCTGCAGCATCTCATTTGCAGCGGTAAAGCTCTGCGTGTTCAGGCTATAGGCGCGCTGCACAATTATCATGTTGGAAAATTCTTCCTCAACATCTACGGCAGATTGCTCCAATGCCTGCGGCACCAAAATGCTCATATCACTTACATATGCTGTATCACCGGTCTCAGCATTGGCTTCAAACAAGGTGCCATTTATCGGTGTCAGGTTCTCTGGCGCCGTAAATGACGTTAAAGCCAACTTACCGCAATTATATGTATCTCCATTGCTATAGTAGGCTTTTACCACGCCATCCTTATCTATAAAACATTTTTGGAACTGGCCAGATGGCGCTCCGTCTTGTTTGATATATGTTGTTCCCTGCCCTCCGGCTAACTGTGTCATATTGGAGATATCTAGGTGAACACTGTTGGTATCGCCATCATCCCAGTTGATATTTACATCTAAAACCTTTGGTGTTTCCAGATCACCTTTATCACTAAAGACAACCTCTGTGGCCTCGCTGGTGGCAGTGCCTCCATTGACACTGAAGGACAACTCCCAAGTATTGGCTTTGCCTTCAACCTTTTTCAGAATCATATTCATGGTTTCGCCATCGTGCGTAGGCGCATAAACCGTCATGGAATAACTGCTGCTATCTACACCGGTGGCCGGAACATTGGCCGTAATGGTAAGTTCTGAGGTTGGAATCGGTGGAATTTTTTCAGGATATTGGATGATAAGATCTCCTGTAGCAACATCATAAACATCCTTTCCGCCTACAGAAAGAAATCCCTGAACTTTTAAGCCATTACCATTGACAAGGTAGGTTGTACCGTTTTCCGTTTGAACTCCAAAATCTCCGGCACGCGAATAATATATATTGTTATAATCATCCTTGAGGGTAAAAAATGCATTGTCATTACCCGAAATTGCCACATCAAAATTGTTGCCGGTGCTGACTACTACACCACTATCTAAAACATTGGTGCGGTCATAATATCCAACGCCTTGAACATCCACTCTGGATGATGTTAGCCCCGTGTTGGTCGATTTTACAACCGGATTGGAACCCAGCAGAGAATAAAACATTGTCTCGTTTGATTTGTAGCCAACGGTGTTCATATTGGCAATATTGGTCGCCACTTGTTCCAATGCATGGCTTTGGGCTTCCATTCCCGTGGTTGAAGGCATAAATAAGTTCAGTGCCATGGCACACCTCTTCATTCATTTAAATTAACTCATGAATTTATATGCAAATTTTATGCCAGTTTTAACTAGCTTTTTTAATTAGAACAATTTCAAGATTGATTGGCTCGCCTGACTTGCCAGAGAAAGGGAATTAATGGCTAATTGTTGGCGGGTTTGGAGAGCCAGCATATTGGCGCTTTCTTCATTCATATCCGCAAGCGTCAACTTATCAGCCCCCTCGGTTAAAATATTTATCAAATTATCGGTAAAATCTTGGCGGGTAGTGATAATGTTATAATTGTTCCCTAGCTCTGAGGAATAATTGCGAATAGAGTTTATGGCTGATGTCAACTCCTCAATAGACTTATTTATATCTCCTTGGGTTTGCCACTCAAATATAGTAAAGCCCAAAGCTTTAGAGCTCATATCTTTGCCGATGACTTCTAGCGCTGCAGTGTTGTCTTCATTAAACTTAACAGTAAGCTTTTCTGGCTGCAAAAGGTTGATGCCTTTATAATTGGCATCTTTTATTAATGCATCATATTGATTCAAAATTTCTTGATACTGCTTGCTATCTCCGCTCAAATCTTGAGCGGCTTCTTCTTTGCTATATTTCTCTATCTTTTCCGGTAACTCCCAGGCAGTGGTTTCTTCTACATTCAATTTGTCTTTTACATTATCCGCCGTGATTGCATTATTGGTTGTGGTGGAAGTATTTTTATCCTGCCAATCTTCTTTTACCTCGTACCAATCTGTTTTGCCGTCTTTTTCAAAGGCTAACTTAGCCCCGGCTGCTATATCTAAAATATTGGGGCCCGTACCATCATTATAACCATTGTAAAGTGCTGATAATCCAACGTTGAAATAAACTTGTGCAAGAGAGGCAATATTAATACTACTACCATTTAGTGCATTTATAATTCCTTGTCCTGTTTTGACATCAATGTTTATATTTCCTTCAATATTTATCAATGAACCTATGCAACTGCAAATCCCGTGTCCATTTAATCCCGTGGTAAAAATATTAATTTGAGAATTATGTTGTATGTTATTTATAGAATTCATTCTACAAATAATACCATAGCTTTCTTGTCCAGATGTGTTTATGTTAATATTAGCACCCGAATTAATATTTATGGTCGCCTTGTTATCACCATAAATACCGTAACCATTATCTCCAAATGTTTTCACATTGATATAAGAAAACGGATCTATAGTACATCTCGCCTGATTGTAGATCCAAATACCAGCTCCGCCCGTTCCTTGTATCTCGACATCAACTTTACTTCCGCTGTTAATATTTATAACCCCTTGCGTATATGCAGATATTCCATTGGCAGACTCTCCAACTGTCTTAACATACACCTTGGACGTATCGTTAATATTTACCTCTGAATTATTAATATAGACACCATAGTTTAATCGACCTAAAGTTTGTATATTTATTTTTCCTTCAATATTTGTAGTGGATTTGTTATAGGAAAAAATGCCAATCCTAATCACACCATTATTCTGAGATGATGATGTTTCCAGTTGTATATCTAAATTACTCAATGTGGCTTGATAACTTTTGCCATCCCCCCCACCATCAACAAAAACAGCATATGCAGCTCCGCTCTCAACAGTATTGTTATAATTAATGCTCAAATCCGATAAAACATTTCCGTCTTGGGTAACACGTAAAACAGCTCTGTTTGCAGTATTTGCCGTCGCCGATATGGAAGAAAACTTGTCTGTGTCTGTATCATAATTACCAAAATAACCGACACCGACGAGTTTTTGATTTTCTTGCAATGTCAATCCGCCAGTTTGTGAGATATCGCCTAAGTCGATTGCACCGTAAACACAGATGGTTTCTTTGCCGGAATTAATCGCATCTCTCAGCTCTTGTGCAGTGGTGACAACCGCACCATTCTCGCCGACCTTTTCTTCAAAGAAAGATTTATCCGGCACTTTGGCTGTCTCAAGCGCTTGGGTGGCAACTGCCGAAGCCTGCTCCAAAAAGTCCGTGGCGCTTTCCAACGCCGTGGTGGCGGCCTTTATTGTGCTCACCGCCTGCCCCATAGAATCAAGCAAAGCATTTAAGTCATCGGCTCGGTTGTTTAAGGATAGAGCCGTATAATAAGAGCTCGGATTGTCTATGGCGGAATTAACTTTATTACCGGTAGAGAGTTTATTTTGAGTAGAGGAAACCTGCCCGCTGATTGTCTGCAGGCTCAGCAAATTCGACCGCATACTGGCGGTTAAGCTAATTCCGCTCATAAGTCCTCTGCTTTTCTCTATTTAGTATACCAGTTTCAATTATACCTTATTCGCTGCCATTTGCCAGAGAAACCGAGGACTTTTCCACATAAATTAAAACTCCCGCTTGGGACTTTTTTCCTAAGCGGGGGTTGATTTTCAAACTTTATCTTTTTATTTTGCTTTGCGTTTATCTACCAACATCAGGTCTGGCTTTGCCTGCTCTGCCGGTATCGGCGCGCCTAAGCGCATACAATGCCCATCAACATAAGCACCGGGCTCAATGGCTATGGTATTGTGGGTGGCATCGCCTATCAGCTTGGCAGACTTGGCAATAAATAAGTTGTCCGCCGAGGCCTTGCCATTTAAAACTCCATAAAGCTGGATATTGTTGGCGGTGACAGAACCGACAACCACTCCCTTTACACCGATTACCAACTCCTCACAGCTGATATCGCCTTCTATTTGGCCATCTATATGGACAATTCCCTCGCTGATGATATCTCCCTTCAGCTTGGCGTTCTCGCTGATGATGCTTGGAACCGGCGCACCAGTTGAACTGCGACTCAGCCGACGAGCTAATTTTAAATAAAGCAACTTTTTTAATTTCTTCATCTTAAAACCTCTTTGCTATATTTTTGCCTGCATAAACGGCATCGGATCTACCGGACGCCCTTGATACAAAACCTCATAGTGAAGATGTGGGCCTGTGGAGCGCCCCGTATTACCAACTTCTCCTATTGTATCATTTATTTTTAAATAATCACCTTTTTTTACATATATCTTGTGCATATGCGCATAACGCGTCTTGAAACCATTGCCGTGGTCCACAATTACATTATTGCCATAGCCTTTGTTGGAGTGCTCAACTTTTACCACCCTGCCCTTGGCTTTGACCTGAATTTTGTTGCCGGTGCGGCTGGCCAAGTCTATCCCCTTATGGCCGGCCTTCTTTTTATTAAACGGATCCGTGCGGCTGCCAAAACGAGAGGTCACCCAATAGCTCCAAACCGGTTTACCCAGCGGCACGGTTTGCACAACCTCGCGGTAATACTCCAAATCATCCGCTGCTTTGTAAATGCTTGATATCTTGTCATTTATCTTCTTATCGCCAAGTTTGGACACCGATTCCGGAATAAACGGACCGCCGGAAGACTCCCTCTTTTTGCTGCCGGCTAACGGATTGTAGTATAGCCCTTGGCGTTTGAGCGAAACATTTATGCTTGAAAAGGCGCTTTTTATCTTCTTTACCTCTTTGAGAGCCAGAGCCTCTACCCGGCTGAAAACCTCCATCTCGGCTTCTTTTATCTCTTTGACCGCATCTTCCAGCTCGGCGAGCTGTTCCCTTAGCGCATCTCTTTCCGAAATGGCTATATCTCTTTGCAAAAGTGCCTCATTAATGCTCATTTTCTCGTTTATTTTTTTATCGTCGGCCCAATCTTTTTCTGATGTAATTTGCTTGATTTTATCCTCAACTACCATTGCTTGGCGCTTGTATTTGTCTAAGTTCTTTTTGTTCTTGGCACCATTTTTTTCTATTGAGCTCAGCACTTCATCTATGTTTTTTTGAATCGCCACAAAATCACTCATCAAATCAACATAGGCATCTCTTGTCTCAACAAGCTCTTGATCCTTGTGGGTGATTATCTTGCCAGATTTGCTGTACATGTGGTACGAGTAAAAACTCCATGCCCCAACAAGACATAGAATCGTTAACAAAATTACCTGCAAACGAGATGAAATCGTAAAAACTTTGGCACGACCGGCACTTCTGAATATTATCTCTTTCTCAGAAAAAAACGGCTTCTTTTCCGTATAATGCGGAGAATAGGCCTTGGTCTTGCCTAATTTATTTTTGCCTTTCATATATTGCCTTAAGCTGTTAAAACACACAAACACCTGCAAAAAAATCTGCTTTGCAGGCATTTGCTCTTTATCTATAACAAAAAAAACAAAAAAAATACAGCCTTTTTTAAAAACCAGAACCAAAGCTGTATTCTTTTGCTCTCTTATGTTTTTATATTGTAGCGTTTTTTAGTCTTTTATCTATCCTTACTTAATGTGGATAAAAATTATTCCATATCCTCATCAAGAAGAATAAATTCATCTGAGCCGGCCAAATTCAAAACTACCCTCGCTCGCTCATCCAATAAATCTAAGTCCAAACTACCGTTTGAAAGATGTTTGACCTTTTCTTCCAAATGTGTCTTTTGA
>CALXVW010000045.1 GCA_944392185.1 uncultured Alphaproteobacteria bacterium | reverse complement strand
GGATAACTTTTGCTATTTTCTATATAATTCAAAGGCTTGTATCATATTCTTTAATGCCCAGCCATGACGATGACGAAACATCTTTTCTACTTCTGTCGTATTGCGGCCAAAAAAAATTATCTCCATCACCGCTCTGTGATTAACCCCTTCTTGCTCGCAAGCCTCTGCCCAACGCAAATAATCTTTCTTGCAATGCATAAGATAATCCAACGAATCGTTATTGAAACTGTCTACGTCTTGGTGATAACTACGCGATATTTTCTCTGACCAAGAAGATGTTCTCATTCTGCCGCCCCAACAGATAAATTTATATCCCTGGCATAGCCTTACCGCTACTCTTTCAAACCCTTTTTCGCTGATATGGCGCCAAATTCTGATATCTTGCAGACGACGCCGATACAACAACGGCTCTGAATTTTCATTCTTTTCCAAACCATTTGAATGCGTTTTTGCGGTATCCATGAGCATTTTCCTCTTGTAAATAAAATATTAATAACTATTATAGTATATATTAAATACGATTTGCGTATCGGCAAGTCAAGTGCTTTTTTCTACACTGTTCGTATATTTACAAAAAGCATTTTAAAAGATACTCTGTTCGTATTAAAAACAAAAACTTATAAGGAGCCATAGTTATGCAACAACGATGGAATTGGCTGAGAGACAGATTAACAGAACTCGGAAGTAATCCCTCCCGATTCGCAAAAGATTTAAACTGGCCGCCAAGCCGCATATATGAACTTTTCTCAGGCAAAACAAAAGCCATTCCCTTGGATAGAGTCGCCAAAGCCGCCGCGATTCTTAAGGTGAGACTCGATAGTATGCTCGATTTTAATTCCGGGCTGTCTGAGGATATTCAATTCTTGAGCAAGAACGAATCCGACTACGCTTACCGCGAACCCGAAAACTCTATTCCCGAAATTGACGTCTACGGCGGTTGCGGCAACGCCTCTGGTGCAAGCCTCATCAACACAACCGATGAGTTCGGCAACACAATCTCTCAAGACAACATTAAAGACACTTGGGATATCTCCACCGGATTCTTAAATGATATCTCTTATAACTACAATGCCGACAATCTTTCTTCACGCCGCATTAAAGATAACTGGAAGATTCCTTCCGAATATCTAAATGAGATGAATGTGCAGACTAAAAATGTTTACATCATTGAGGCTTTGGGCGACAGCATGTATCCCACCATTGCTACCGGCGACAAGGTTATTGTTGATACCTCTGCCAAGGGACGAATTCCCTCTCCGGCCGGTGTTTTTGCCCTTTGGGATGGCCTGGGTGTGGCTATTAAGCGAATCGAGCTTATTCCCAACACAGATCCGCAGACCTTGAAGATTATTTCCGACAACCCGAAGCACAGCACCTATGAACGTTCAATAGACGAATGCCGTATTATAGGGCGCGTGGTAGGCCTGATTAAACGTATTTAAAAAGATACGCACAACGTATATTTTTATCTTGACCTCAAAAATACTTTTATCGTAGATTCATCCGTATAGTTGTTATACGGATGGATCATGATGTCTATTAAAATTCAAAAATTCAAAAATATTGCCGCTGATATGTTTACCTATTTTGAGGTGAACTTTTCAGATGATGCTCTTCCTTATGGCCGGAGAATTAATCTGGTTTTGGCTTTTTGCGACTACATCAACGACATGCCCGACTGGCAACTTTCTGACTGGCTCAACACTCAATATGCTCCTGAAATAAAAGCTTTTCGCGATTTTATTAATCAGGGCGCAGATGCGTGGCTTGGCGACCAAATCAAAACCATATGCTATTAAAATTATTTTCTTTTTGGGAGGATTTCTTATGGACAAGGCAAAAAATTCTTACACTTACCAAGATGTTGAAGAAGACGAAATCAAGCTTTTTGATACCTTCAAAATGCCCTCTCCTCCTCAGCCTCAAAACAAAATCTCTTGGGAATACTATCAATTTTGTTTTGATACTATCTTCGCCTCTCAAAATAAAAAAACGCCCTCTTAAAAAGGGGCGCTTTTAAAATGGTGCCGGTTAGTGGACTTGAACCACCGACCCACGCATTACGAATGCGTTGCTCTACCAACTGAGCTAAACCGGCGTTGCTTACCTATTTACATCATAGTTTCCTATTTAGCAAGCCTTTTTTCTTGAACAGATAATTATTCTACTTCAGCCCTTTTACAATGCGGATGAAGTCTTCACCTCGCTCCATGAAGTTTTTGTAATAGCCAAAACTTGGTGCTGTAGGTGAAAACAATACCAATTTGCCACCCACCTTTTGCATCTCTTCATAGGCGGCTTTGACAGCCTCTTCCAAATTTTGAGCCTCAACCAGCTTAAAGCCCGGACGCTTGACAATGCGGCGCAAAGTCTCCGCTATCTGCGGGCCGCACTGAAACAGTGTCACTGCCATTTTCACCTTCGGATTATGCTCAATGGTCATTGCATATTGCGTATAGTCTTGCTTATTCTCTATTCCCCCGGAAATTATCGCCATATCCTCATCAAAACTTTGCATGGCGCTGATGGCGGCTTCCGGTGCGGTTGAAATACTATCATTTATAAACAAAACCCCATTCACCGTGCAAACTTTTTGTAAGCGGTGCGGCAGGGGTTCAAACGTTTTTAGCGTCTCTGCTCCCTTTCTGAAATCAATGCCAAGAAGCTTTAGCACTGTCATTACACCCGCTAAATTATCCATATTGTGATTGCCACTAATGTGCAGATCATCTATCTTTAGCAGTAACTCGTCTTTATAGTACAAATCCTTGCCATTGGCATGGAAACCTGCATTTTCTCCATAATAAACAACATTTGGCAAATCCTTGCAATACTCAACAAGCTGAGCATTGTTGGCATTAACCACACAAATATCCCCTTTCTGCTGGTGAGCGGCCAAATGCACTTTATCGCGGCAATAGTTGTCATGCCCGCCATGCCAATCCGTGTGTACTGAAAACAGATTCGTAAACATAACAATCTCTGGTGAGACACTTAAATCACTCGCCTGGTAACTTGAAAATTCACAAACCACGTACTCATAATCTTTATCCAAAAGCTCTATCAGCGGCTTGCCTATATTGCCACCCAGTGCAGCATTATATCCAAGCCTTCTCAGCATGTGAAAAAGCATGCTGGCACTGGTGCTTTTACCTTTAGATCCGCTAATCCCTATCACCTTGGTATTGGGGTGATTTGCCCTCATTTCAGATAAAAATATATCCGAACAAGAAGTAATCTTAACACCCATCTCTTTAGCCTTAGTAATCTCATCTTTATAGATACTAACTCCGGGAGAGCGGATAATAACATCTGCCTTGGACAACAGCTCGTTAAATTTTTCCAAACCATCACTGTCATTATATATCATTATATTGTTGGTTATCTTATGCTGTTCAAGATAAGCTTTGGCTGCTTGCCCTTCTGATCCCAGCCCCCAAATAATGATATTTTGCTTTTCTAATTCCTTAATCAGCATTCTTTTTTCCTTTCTTTGGAAGATCCTTAGATGCTTTATCTTCTTCAGGCGCTGTATTGCCACTATGAACAACCAATTGATTGAACGGAATCTCTATTCCTTCTTCTGCAAAACGCCTATTTATCTCATAACGCAAATCACTTGGTATGCTCCAACCACTCCATATATCGCTGGTGTAGCACCTTAGCTCAAAATCCAAACTGCTGGCGCCAAAATCCTTGAACAATACATAAGGTTCCGGTTTACGAAGCACTCTCTTATGGTTTGCCGCACACTCCAACAGAATATCTCTGACCTTTTCCGTATCTGTTCCATATGCCACACCAACACAAACGGATTGTCGAGACCAATTATTACCATGGGTTAGGTTTGTCACCGTATTAGAAAGTAAATCCGCATTAGGTATTATCAGACTCGATTTGCGAAATGTTTCTATCTCGGTCGAGCGAATATTAATCTGTTTAACCCGACCTTCCTCACCATTAACAATAACCCAATCGCCAACCTTTATCGGACGCTCAAACAACAAGATTATGCCTGACACAAAGTTGTTAACTACATTTTGCAAGCCAAGACCAATACCAACGGAAAGAGCACCGGCAACCAATGCTAAGCTGGTCAAGTTACCGCCCATAATCACTATTGCCAGCAAGGCTGAAGCTACATAACCAATGGACGAAAATCCTGCCGCCAGCGAGTGCCTGGTCCCTTCTTCTATTTCCATACGTGCAAGAAGGCCATTCTCTATTTTTTGACGGAGAGACTTAACAATAGCAATTAACACAAGAAAAACTACTATACCCAAAATAATGGAAAGGAGTGATATTCTGATGTCTCCTATCGTAAATCCGGTAAAGAGTTTGTATATAATTCCTCTTAAAATATCGGACGGAACGCCCCATAGAGCAAGAAAAATAAAGAAACCACTCAGTGCCAATACAGGATCAATCAAAAAGCTTGACCAAAAATCAAGTTTACGAATTACGCGACGACGCATTCTAAAGGTTTTGAACCAAAATTTAAGAAATAGAATCCGGTGCAAAACCTCGTGAATAACTTTGCGCAAGCCCATAAAAACGCCACATAACACTATTGATAGTACTATTCTGTCGGTGATAAACAGTGCCAAATACGGATATCCCAGCGCAGAAAGCCCCACAATACCCAGTGCTATTAACATAGAGAATAATGTCAGCTTAACAACAAATGTATCCGCATCTTCCGTTTCATCTTCCGCCTCATCATCTTCCTCCATCTCTGCCAATTCAGCATCGTTTGGGATAGGATGATTTTCCCACAACAGACGGTGCAAAATCCACACCATGCAAAATGCTTTTATCGATGCAGAGGCTGCTATCAAAAATGTTAATAGCTCTATCGGATAGTTGTGCACACTGACAATGTGGCGCAAGAAAGCCATTGTTCCAACCAAGGTGACGGATATATACAAGGCAGAGACAACTCTCTTGGCCCTGTCGGTCGGAATATTTATCAGGCGCCAGCGCTCGTTGTATGGTGTGAAAATAACGCGACAAATGGCATTGCACATAATAACATAAAGCGAGTAATACAAAAAACTACTCAAAACCAGACCTAAGAAACCTGTGGCCAAAATCTTTCCGTGAATAATCCAAACCAATAAAAAACCAATTATTGAAGTTGGAATAACTCCATAAGCTATCCAAACCATAATGGCTGCAAAAATCTTGCGACCAAATCTTGGGTGCTCTACTTCTGGAAGATAGCCAAAACTGCGTAAGATAAGCTTTCTTAACCACCAGCCGATGAAACTGATAAAAATTACTACTAATAAAACGGGGAGCAAGTTAGATTGCAGTTTAGCCTTATTCTCCTCACTCAACTTCTCATACCATGGTAGAGGAGATTCAACAATGTCTCCTATCAACCCCAAAAACATTTTACCAGAACTGATAAATGTAGATGGATAAATTAATGGCTCACTTGATATTAATAAATTTCCCCAAAGCTCTTGGTTACGCAGATTAAAGATAGCCAAGTCGAGCTCGTCTATTCTCGTCAGCAAGAGCTCTGCCTCAGATAAGCGGGCACGTTCCTCCGCCAAATCTTTCTGAAATTCTTTACGCTTTTGAGCTATAATCTTAACTTCATTTCCATCGGCAGGAGCCTCGCCCAATGCCTCAACCTTCTTTTCTACAAACTTGATATCTCCTTCTATCTCTTTCTTGCTGTTTTCAAGCTGCATACGTAATTTTCTGAGATAGTCAATATCTTCGCTTAGAGCATCAGATGTGATATTTTCTTTCTTAAGCTGGGCATCTATTTTATTTAACTTGGCGCTAATCTCGCTGTATCTTAGATTCTCTCCTATTTCATTGACCGCCGCCTGCGCCCATACATCCTGACTAAACAGGCTGGTCAATAAAACTATCGCAAATATCAACTGTCCAATTTTTTTCATGTTTTGCTCCGGATTAATTCTGTTTGGCTAATAAATGCAAGACATTTATGATGTTTTTAGCTCCTGCGGCTCTTTGGCTGTCGGCTACACACCAAAAACTAAAACCATTCTCTACACTCACATCTTGGCGCAGGCGGCTGACATAGATATCATTTTCTCCCTGGACATCGTGTAACGTTACATAACCGCCATCTACCTGCTTATCAAAAACAACCACGCCTTTAATCTTTTTCATCTTCTCTCTGACGTCTGCAACGTCTACATCTTCATCACACTCAACATTGACATATTGGGCAGAGCCGATAAACGCAGGAATTATGGCGCAGTTGGCATGAACTTTTACATCACCACCTAAAACCTGCTTGGTTTCTGTGTTGAAACTCCATTCTCCGGATGTTTCCTCGCCAATAAATTCACCGATATGTGGAATAACGTTGAATGCTATTTGCTTGTGAAAAACATTTTGGTCATCTGCTAGAGTATCATTCATAAAAATCTTACGAGTTTGATTAAAGAGCTCATCCATTGCCGGACGACCATAAACGGAAGTTGCACTATAGGTAGAAACAACAATTCGTTTTATCTTGTAGTCTTTAACAGCCTGCAAAGGCAGCAGCATTTGACTAACCTCAGATGATGGCACGGATACTAAATTTTGGCCTTTTTGCAGCTTATCTTCATTGATACCGCAGACAATCATCGGTGCTCCTCCTTCACTTGAAGCGCCGGAAGCATCAACTACCTTTACTCCGGCTTTAAGAGCATGAGGAATATATTTCTTTGCAACTTCTGCCGATGTGGCAAAAACCGCCAATTTGACTTTTGAAAAATCAAATCCGTCCAAGCTTAAAACATCTAGTTCATCATCTTCGCCATAGGAGATCATGTTTCCTAAAGCCGAGCGCGCCTCTAAAGCCACAACGTCTTTGACTTTTACTTCATTTTCAGCCAATAAATTTAAGACCTCACGGCCAACGCCTTCCTCTACACCAATAACTGCAACTTTTTGCATTTTTTACCTCTAAAATAAAAATTATTTTCTTTGCCCCTGATAATAGCATTTTAAAAACAAGAATTACAACTATTTTAGCAATAAAGTAACAGCCTTTTATTTTGTTCTGTATTGCCTTGTGCTTGACAACGCTCCTTTTTTAAGGCTAAATAAGAGCTTGGTTTTAATTACATATGAAGGAATAAAAAAATGACGGTGCGTACTTTACAAGGTTTTATGGAACTTCTGCCCGAAGAGCAGATTGTGATGAATAAAATGAAAGCCGTCATTGCCCATACTTATGAGCTTTTTGGCTTTGCCCCGATTGATACACCGGTTTTGGAACTGGCTGATGTTTTGCTCTCAAAATCAGGCGGCGATACAGAAAAACAAATTTATGAATTTCAAAAAGGCGACAACCACTTAGCCATGCGGTTTGATTTGACCGTGCCTTTGGCCAAATATGTGGCTCTTTATCACAACAACCTCACTTTTCCATTCAAGCGTTACCAAATCGGCAAGGTTTATCGCGGTGAGCGCCCGCAAAAAGGTCGGTTCAGAGAATTTTATCAATGCGATATCGACATCATTGACCGTGATGAATTGAGCATTGTCTATGATGCTGAGGTTCTGGCAGTAATCTATACCGTTTTCAATAAACTGGAGCTGCCTGCTTTCAAAATCTACATCAACAACCGCAAAATCTTATCCGGCTTTTTGGAGAGCTTGGAAATTGCCGACAAAACGGTCGATGTTTTGCGCCTGGTTGATAAAATCAAAAAAATTCCCGAAGCCGCATTTTTAGGTGAGCTTGGCGATATGGGGCTGCCGGAAGAGAAAAACCAGAAACTCTTAAACTTCATAAAAATCAATGGGTCAAACCAAGAAATT
>CALXVW010000044.1 GCA_944392185.1 uncultured Alphaproteobacteria bacterium | reverse complement strand
CTCGGTTCTCCCAAGACCCGGCTCTCTCCGCCGGCAGAGGAGCAGGCAAAGATTTTGGAACGCCAAAGAAGGGCTGAAGCACGCGTTGCCAAAGCAAAAAAGCGTAAGGAGCGCCTTGCCCTTGCCTAGCGGTTCCGCCCTCTTGGTGTCTGAGATTTTTTCTCAGGCACCTTTTTTATGCCTAAAATTTAAATATCAAAATATTCTGTGCTTGATATTTGATAAAATAATCCTTACCTTATTTAGGTGCCGCTATTGTTTCTAGAAGGGGTTAAAATAAAATGCCTGAAAATAATCTGCCGGAATTAAGAGATATTCATCTGCCTCAAGGGGTTGATTTCTTTCCCATTGCCTATGGCTGGTGGGTGATTTTGACCGGTATTTTAGGCCTTGTTGCCCTGTTTTTTCTTATCCGCTTTTTGCGCAAAAAATCCAAAAAACTCTATGCCCTTTATCTGTTAAAAAACATCACACTTACAAACCCTGTCATCGCCGCGGCCGAAATCTCGATTATTTTGAGAAGAATCTGTGTGTTTAAATACAAAGAGGCCGCCACGCTTGCCGGTAATGATTGGCTCCAATTTCTCAATGCCAAAGCCAAAAAGCCCCTGGCTGGAAAAGCCGCGGAGCTCCTGCTTGAGGCGCCCTATATTCCCCAAAACAGCAAAGCTTTTGCCCGCGCAGATGCCCTGAACTTACAGAATTTTTGCAAAAGCTGGATTGGAGAAAATCTATGAATCAGTTTGCCTTTCCATATGCTTTTTTGCTCATTTTACTGCCTTTTGTCTGGCGTTTTTTATGGCCTGCCGCCAAGGGCCTGCACGGCGATGCCTTAAAAATCCCTTTCATTAAAGATTTGGAGAAAATATCCATCAAATCTGGCGCGTTGTGGCAAATGGGTGCCTCAACCGAAGGCTACCGTTGGAGCAAGCTTTTCTGGTGGTTGTTTGTGGTTTGGGTCTTACTGGTCATTGCCGTGGCCAGGCCCCAATGGGTGGGGGAGCCTATCAGGCTTAAAAACGAAAGCCGCGATATTATGCTGGTTTTGGATATCTCAACTTCTATGTTGGAGCCTGATTTTGCCTATAACAACCGCCGAATCGACCGACTCAGCGCGGTTAAAAAAACAGCCTCAGATTTTATCGGCAAGCGTGCCAATGACAGAATCGGCCTTATCTTGTTTGGAACAAGGGCTTACCTACAATCGCCGCTCACCTTTGACAAGAAATCTGTGGAAGAAATTTTGTGGTCTATGGATGCCGGAATGGCCGGAGATTCTACCAGTATCGGCGATGCCTTGGGGCTTGCGCTCAAAACTCTCAAAGATGCTCCCAAAGGCGACAACAAGGTTATCATCCTTTTAACCGACGGTGAAAACAACGATGGCTCGCTTTCCATGCCGCAGGCTGTCAAACTAGCCGCTGAAGAAGGTATTAAAACCTATACCATCGGTGTTGGCTCCAAAAACTCCTTTTTGGGTCTGTTTTTGGGCGCGACACCCGGGGTAGATGAAAAAGGCCTCAAAGCCTTGGCACAGGCCACCGCCGGACAATATTTCAGAGCCGAGAGCACCTCAACTCTGCAACAAATTTATAACTATATCGACAAACTTGAGGCCGCGCCTCAGGAAACCCGCTTTATCAGAGAGACAACAGAGCTTTATTACATTCCGCTCTTGGCGGCGATTATCTTGAGCTTTATCTTGGCTTTAGTGGTTCGGAGGGCAAAATAATGGAATCTTTCTTGATTAACTTTCATTTTTTGCGGCCGTGGTGGCTTTTGCTCCTCTTAATCCCGATTTTTTGGTTTGGCCGCTATTGGCGCAGCAGTGCCAACAAATCTTCTTGGGAAAAAGTGGTGGATGAAAGGCTGCTCTCATACCTCTTGGTTAAAGGCTCTTCAGGCCAAAGAAAAGTAATGGCTTGGTTGGCGTTGCTCGGAATAATCATTGCCATTATCGCCGCGGCCGGCCCGAGCTGGGTTAAAATGGAAATTCCCTCCCTGGAAGCTGAGAACCCCTTGATGATTGCGCTCAACCTCTCTACCGATATGCAAGAGGAAGACCTCACCCCCAGCCGCTTGGACCGCGCAAAATACAAAATAAAAGATTTGCTTGATGCCGCACCGGAGATACAAAGCGGGCTGATGGTTTATTCTGCCGAACCCTTTGTTATTTCCCCTTTCAGCGATGATGCCAAGTTGGCGGCAAACCTGCTCCCGGCCATTAGCTTTGACATTATGCCGGCCAATGGTGACAGGGCTGACAGGGCGATTGCTTTGGCGGTTAAGAAATTTCAAGATGCCGGCTTTCATAAAGGCGAAATTCTCTTGATTGCACCCGATGTCGGCCAAGGTTTTGATGCCGCCCTGCAAGAGGCAAAAAAAGCCAAAGAACTCGGCTTTAGGGTTAATATCCTCAATGCCTCTGCCCAAGATAACGAAAAACTGCAAATGCTCTCTGAGGCAGGCGGTGGAAAATATACCAGACTTTTGGGTACGGATGCCGATATTCGCCAACTTTTGCAAAGCCTGCAAAAGCCGTCTTCAGCCCTCAAAGAAAGCAAAAACGTGCAATCTGTTTGGCTTGATTATGGGTACTATCTTTTGAGTATTCCGCTTTTGTGTTGTTTATACTTTTTCAGAAAAGGCATATTTATCATTATTTTTAGCCTGATGTTTGCCCACTCGGCGCAGGCAGGATTTTTCCTCAACAACAATCAGGAAGGTTTGAGGGCTTTTAATACCTCAAACTTTGCCACCGCCAGCCAAAAGTTTGAGGATCCGGCATGGAAAGCCGCCAGCTATTATCGCATGGGCAACTATGATGAGGCCTATAAGCAATATGCCAAGGGAAATGACATCACCTCTCTTTATAATCAGGGAAATGCTTTGGCCAAAGGCGGAAAAATCGAGGAAGCCATTGCCAAATATGAGGAAGTTTTGCAACTTGACCCCGACCATGAAGATGCCAAATTTAATCTTGAATATCTGAAACGCCAGCAAGAACAGCAACAACAGCAAAACAATCAGCAACAAAGTCAGGATCAGAACCAAGAGCAAAACCAAGACAACCAATCTGCCGGTGGCAATGGTGACAATAACTCCCAAAACCAAGAGCAAAACCAGCCCCAAGGACAAGACCAAGGCCAGAATTCCAACCAAAACCAGGGGCAAGACAAGGGAGATGAAAACGAGCAATCTTCCGAATCCGGCGAGCAGGAACCGCAAGGAGCAAATTCAACGCCCAACCAAGACAGCAGCCAAAGCCCCCAAAATGACAAAGCCAACAACAGCTCTGCCAATGGCGAGCCTTTGGGTGAGCAGCCGCTTGAGCGGCAAGAAGGCGAGCAGACACCTTCCGGAGCAAGCACTCAGACGGGCAAAGAAGATGAGGAATACGACGAGAAAGTTCAGGCCAGAGCTCAGCAATATCGAGAAATCCCCGAAGACCCGGGCGGGCTTTTGAAGGCTTTTATTTACAAAGAATATGCGCGTAATCGGTATAATGATTAAGAGGCTAAAAAGATGAAAAAGTTTGTTTTATCACTTATTGTTTCTGTTATTTTGAGTGCAAACTCTTGGGCTCAGACTTTTGAGGCCAGGGTTAATCGCTCAAATGTGCCCGAGGGCGAGACCTTTTTACTCACGGTTGAGCTTCAAGATGCAAAGGCCAAAGGCACACCTGATTTTAGCGTCTTAAACCGAGATTTTACGACCTATTCCGTTTCTAATGCCTACCGAACCAACATCATTAACGGAAAAGTCAGCCAGTCTCAGCAGTGGAACTTGGTGCTGATGCCGAACAAAGGCGGCAAGCTGACTATTCCTTCCATTGTGCTTGACACATATAAAACAAACCCCATTACCATCAACGTGGGCGCGGTTCAACAGGTGAACGGCGGCAATGCCTCTCAACCGCAGGCCGCCAATGCCCCGCGGTTTAAAATCGAGGCTGAGGTTGATAATCGCACGCCTTATGTTCAACAACAAATCAACTACACCCTTACTTTGTATGATACCGGCGGTTTGCAAGGTGAGGCTCCCGTATTTTTGTCTGACAATGAAAACGATTGGATCATCAAAAGCTTGAGCGAGCCCCAAATTGACACCAAAACCGTTAATGGCAGGAGTTTCAGAGAAATCAAATTTCGCTATGCGATGTTTCCGCAAAAAAGCGGTGTGCAGGAAATTCCGGCCGTGCGCTTTAACGGATATTATCTAACAAAAGAGCGCCGCAATGATCCCTTTGCCCAGTTTTTTGATGATGATTTGTTTATTGCCGGTTTTGGCATGAGCGATGTTTTTGCCACCAGAAATCCGGTTGCGCTCACTGCCAAGCCAATCAAAATCAATGTGCTGCCGGCTGCGCCTGAAAACGGCGGCAACTGGTGGCTGCCGGCAGAAAATGTTAAGCTCCATGCCGAGTTCAATCCGCCCAAACCGCAATTTAAGCTCGGCGAAGCTGTTAACCGCACCATCTATTTGCAGGCCACCGGCGTGATTGACAGCCAACTGCCGGAACTTAAATTTAAATCCGTACCGGGACTTAAGCAATATCCGGAAAAGCCGCTTTCTGAAATGCGGGTGGAAAACGGCAAAATTATTGCTTTGGAAAAAATCACCAATGTCTATATTCCCTCTCAGGCCGGGGATATCACCCTGCCGGAGGTTAGCGTTAATTGGTTTAATGTTAAGACCAAGACAATGGAAAAGGCTACTTTACCAGCCATGAACATTAAGGTTATCGGCACTCCAGGCAATGAGTCTCTGCAACAACCAACACACCAAGCCGCACCGCAAGCCCCTGCTCCACAGCCGCAACCATTGCCAAGCTCTGCACCCCAAACAGTGCCAAACATCTATGCTTTGTCGGCAACAGCTTTTGTTTTGGGAATCTTGCTTTGCCTCATATTTATTTGGCTTTGGAAAGCCCTTACCACCAAAGGAGAAAGCTCTTATAAAAAATTGGTCATCCGCGCGGCCAAAGAAAAAAATCTCAAACTCTTGCGCGATAGCTTGTTGGACTGGGCGGCAAAGCACTATACGGATGAGCAAATCTTGTCTCTTGAGGATGTTGCCAAAGCCTCTCAAAACAAGGACTTCGCCCTTGAGCTTGATAGACTCACAAGTGCGCTTTATGCCAAAGACACCTTGGGCTGGGATAGTGCATCATTTATCAAAATCTTCAACCAAGTCTGCAAACAAAAGCAAAAAAATCCGAAAAAACAGGAAATTTTACCCAATCTTTATAAATAGTGTTTATCATTATTCTTAAAGTAACAAAAGGATTTTTGGAAAATGGAGACTTCAGAACTGCATTTGCAAAAAATGCGTTATCCGAATAATGACTTTGACAGCTATTTTATCACTGCACAAGAAGTGGCTGAGGTTTTGGCTGGGGGGAAAATTCCGCATATTACTTTGCCGCAAAGATTAAGCGGCCCAACCGTTGCGGTTTTGATGGCGGTTGAAAAACACCCGGACCGCGAAGAGCCTGACTACTATGTGCCTGAATTTTATGTAGAGGCTATCACGCAAAGTGGCGGAAACCCCGTTTTTATCGGTTTTGATAAAACAGCAGAACAACTGCAACAAACCATGCCGCAGGCCATATTATTGGTGGGTGGGGATTTTGCCTTTCCGCCCGCTTGGTTGGAAGAAGGCATCCAAGCCCATGGCGGAAATCTGCGGCGAGAAAAAGCCTATGAGACCATGATAACTTATGCCAAAGAGCACAAACTGCCGCTTTTGGGTATTTGCGCCGGAGAGCAGGTTTTGGCCGGAACTTTGGGAGCAAAACTTTGCATGGTCAAAGGGCACCGTGCCTCCTTGGATGATGATGCCCACCTGATTAACATTGTTCCCCACACTCTGCTCGCCAAATTGTGCGGACTAAAAACGGCAAAGGTCAACTCTAACCACCACATGGCCGTATCTGCTAAAACAGGCGGGGATTTTGTTGTCTCGGCCACGGCAGAAGACGGCACCATTGAGGCTATTGAGCCTAAAGACCCGTGGCATTATTTTGTTTTGGGTGTGCAATGGCACCCCGAGCGCATGGTGAAAAAAGAAGATTTTCTCACGGATAGAATCTTCAACGGTTTCATGAAAGCGGCTCGCGGCGGCTTTGTGCATAATCATGAGGCCATCCCCTTTTATCAGGCGCCGATGGTTGAGATTGATGACCCGCATTTTATTGTTGATATGATGTATGCCAAACCCCAAAACCTCTCCGGACAGCCGGTTTATGAGCTTTGCGGAATCGGCAACCACGCCTATGTGCGGATTGAATTGTGGGAGGCCCTAAAAAAGCTTATTCCCTGGCTTGAGGCACATCAGCTCAAGCTCAAAATATGTGATGCCTTCCGCCCGATGAGTGCGCACATGGGGCTCAAAGAGGCCATACACGAGAAAGGGCCCGGAATTTTTGCCAGCCTGGCGCAAACATCTAAACACTGCCACGGAACCGCAGTTGATGTCTTGCTCACCGATATGAACGGCAACGAGCTTGCCTACCCTACAAAAGTTGACTGCTACCGTCCTGATTTGGCAGCCAAAATCCAAAAGGGTGACACAAAAGATTTTTATGAATACACCAAATGCGGCCGGCATGACTATTTTGCTCCCAACCTGGAAAAAGAAATTGCCAACCGCGAACAGCTTAAAAATCTTATGGAAAGTGTCGGCCTCATCTCTTGGGTGGGCGAATGGTGGCACTATGAACTGCCCGACGAGTTTAACCTCACCTACCCCGTAGTAGAGCTGCCGAAGCCGGCAGGTGCATGACTTAGCTGTAATCCGCCGGTCGAGCGACCGGAGGCATAACTTAGCTGGTGCGAACGCGCACCTCGATAACTTCGCTGTTGTCCGCGCGGCTCCCTTTGGTCGGCGCGCTGCCGAAGCCGGCAGTGGCAAAACTTAGCTGTAGTCCGCACCGCTCCCGTTGGTC
>CALXVW010000043.1 GCA_944392185.1 uncultured Alphaproteobacteria bacterium | reverse complement strand
CCGGAAAGATAAGATACGGAAAAACCAAAAAGATAACCGTAAAGAGATAAGTCAACCCGGTATAGATACTGGCTTTTACGGCGTGTGGATTACCATCTGCCCTCTCGGCCAAATAGTTTGATGCCGCCATAGATAGGGTTGCGGCAATACCGGTAATAATTCCGGCCAAAGCAATCATGGTGGTGTTGGCCAAAACAAAAGTCAGCCCGGCAATGGTTCCTGTTAGTTCAACAAGGGCATCGTTTAACCCCAACACCATTGCACCGACATAGTTTAGCCGATCTTCATCAAGCATTCCAATCAGCTCTGCCTCATGCTTTTTTTCATCTTCAATAATGGCTGATACCTCGGGGATTTCTTTTTTGAGCTGTTGCAAGCCGTTAATCCCTTCATATTCATGCAGCTTGAGTATAGTGCTTCCAAATAGCAGCGTGGTGAGCCTCATCTTGAGCAATTTGCAATAATACTTTTTTATTTTTCTCATCTTTTACCATTTTGGCAAAATGACCATAAATCAGAGAGCTGTTGAGCTCATCTTGCTGAAATTCAAGCATCAATTTTTGAGCATTCAGAGAATAAGACATAATAAAAATCTCCTTTTAGTCCTGTTTTAAACTTTTATAAAAATTCCACCCGCCGGCATAGCTTAAAACATTGTCAAAGCCGTTTTGCATCAATATTCTTGCCACCACATAGCTGGTATAGCCCTTAAAACAATGAACCATAATCGGTTTGTTTTGAGGGAGCTCGGCCAGTCTGGCTCTGATTTGCCCGGCCGGAATGTTGATGGCGCCTTCAATGTGTTCTTTTTCATAAACAGCCTGCGGACGCACATCCAAAACCAACATATTGCTAAAATCAAGCCCAAAATATGGCTCAACAAGGCCTTGGCGAACATTTTCAATCGCCATACCGATAAGGTTAATTGGATCTTTGGCCCCCGAATACGGCGGAGCATAGCAAAGCTCGGCATCGCGCAAATCAGCTGTTGTTCCGCCAAGACGCATAATTGTGGCAATAACATCTATGCGCTTATCCACGCCCTGTTTGCCCACAGCCTGCGCGCCAAAGATTTTTCCGTCTTTGCCATAGAGAACTTTCAAGACCAAAGTTTCTGCTCCCGGATAATAACCGGCATGAGAATTTCCCAAGATGAGCATTTTTTCATAAGGAACGGAGGCTTTTTTGAGGCTTTTTTCATTTTGTCCGGTAAATGCCGCCGTGAGCTCAAAAACTTTAACAATACCGGTGCCTTGCGTACCGGTATAAGGATAAGGCTCATTTCCGGCAATATGGTCGGCAATCAACCTTCCCTGGCGGTTGGCCGGCCCCGCCAAAGCAATCACAGTCGGTTGACCGGAAACAAAATCTTTGACAGTCACACTGTCGCCGCAGGCATAGATATCGGGATAGTTGGTTTGCATATATTCATTGGTAACAACAGCGCCCTTCTCGGTCAAGGTGATGCCGGATTTTTTAGCTAATTCTGTTTCCGGCCTAACCCCGATTGCCAAAATCAGCATGTCAGCAGCAACCTTTTTGCCAGAGGTAAGAACAACACCATCCCCGGCAACACTTTGCAAACCATCAGAAAGATAAAGAGAAAGGTCATTGCGTTTCATCTCTTTGTGAATGAGGGCGGCCATATCTTCATCAAGCGGCATCAACACCTGTGGTGCCATCTCCACCAAAGATGTCTTAATCCCCAAATGGCATAAGTTTTCAGCCACCTCAACGCCGATAAACCCACCACCGACAACCACAGCATTTTTAGGCTTATTTTGAGCAATAAAAGCCTTAATGGCATCGGCATCAGCAAGATTTTTCACCACAAAATGCGGCAGATTTTCTATTCCATCAATGGCTGGCACAAAAGGCTTTGCCCCGGTTGCCAAAACAAGCTTATCATAAGGATAAACATCGCCATTATTGGTGATAACGATTTTTTTCTCGGGATTAATCTCGCTCACCGGTGAGTTGAGTTTGACATCAATATTAAAAAGTTGTTTTAGAAAGGCAGGCTTAGCCACTTGCATATCATCGCGATTATCAATGACACCGCCGATAAAGTATGGCAACCCGCAACTGGCAATAGAAGTCTCCTCAGTTTTTTCCAAAATGGTGATTTCTGCTTTTTCATCAAGCCTTCTCATTCTGGCGGCAAAACTGGCGCCTCCGGCACCCCCGCCGATAACAACGATTTTCATAATACATCTCCTAGGTTAATGGCCCTACTTGAATAGATATTCACACAGTTTAGCTCAAACCCCAACAGATATCTCTCTTTATCCCCAACACTTTGGAGCAAGCTCTAAAGACATCAGAAAAAAGGATCATAAGCCCACTGGAGCAAAGCTTGGCGCTGGCGTTTTCGACAATCAATATCAAAAGCCAAACAATTGTTGAGTATTTGCGCTTTGTGGCGCCTGAAAGCGCGCCACCTTTTAATTTGCAAGGCATCAATATCGGGAATTCTTCGTCCCATATAATAGCGGCAATACCACTGAAACCAGCCGCGCACATCAGGTGGAAAAATCCACCCTTTCTGCTGCCAGATAGAAAGCGGCTGCCTTGATTTTATCTTGAAGTAATTACAGTTAACATCTGGTTTTTGAGGTGAAAGCTTAGCATTTTTAAACCAGCAAGCAGGAAATTCGTTTTGGCAGTCAGTCATATAATGCCCCTCAAACACACCAAGCTCGAGCATTTTTTGAGGCGTGAGTTCCGGCGTAAATTCAGGAGCAAAATCTTGCCCCTCTTTGGCGGTATATTCATAAGAATAACCTTGCTGCATTTTATCACAAACAATCACCATAGATAATTTCCTCCGCTTTTTAGCAATAGATAAGAGCAAGAAAGGATTTTTCCAACAGATATTCTTGAAGTTTGGAGAAGCAGAATTAAGTTTTTATGCAACGTAAGGAGAAAAAGATGAAGATATCAGAATCAATAAAAAAATTTATCACCAAAGAAAAAACTTTTGTAGACCATTGGTTTGAAACCGATGAACGTTTCCGTTTTGCACTTTTAGCCTCACTCAACATGGGGCTGAGATACGTCATATTTGTATTGCTGAGCCTGATTCTTAGCACCATGCACTACCAACTGACCTTGCTGCTGATGTGGCTGATTTCTTCCTTTATTGCCTTTTATTCTTACAAAAAACTTGTTTTTGCCACTGAGGGAAATCATTTGCAAGAATACCTAAAAAGCATTTCTATTTGGATTCTGAGCTATTTTATCAATGCCGGCGTGTTAATGTTGTTGGTTGAGAAGTTGGATTGGAATTTATATCTGGCACAAGCTGTAGCCATTGGCTTTTTGCTGGTGACCAATTACTTGTTGTTCAAACACTTTGCTTTTCGCAAACCCTCTCCCCTCCGCCGTTGGGAAAAACTATTAAGCATGTTTGATGTTATTAAATAAAAAAACTCTCCCCTGAAGGGAGAGTTTTTTAGCTGAAAGGCCCAGATGGACTCATCTTGCTGCGTAGATTTGGAGAGTTGGCGCTCAATAACTTCGCTTCGGTCAAGCCCGTCGTAACGCCGTCTTTGTTGCCTTTCGGCAAGTCGCCGCCTACCAACAGCTATAGCTCTCAGCAAAAAATGTCCACTGGACATTTTTTGTTCCAGCGAGCCCAACGACCTCGTTGGTTCGAGTAATCTATTATGAATTCACCATAAAAAAACTCTCCCCTGAAGGGAGAGCTTTTTTTATGGTGGGCCCAGATGGACTCGAACCAACGACCAGACCGTTATGAGCGGCCTGCTCTAACCAACTGAGCTATGGGCCCAAAAAACATTGCCTACATAAGGCATCAGAACCCTGCAAAATAATTTCTTTCCAAGAGCAGACCTGAGTCGCTTCGTAAAGCTCGGTTAAACCACCTCGCTAACTGCGCTCCTGTCGTTTGCTCGTAACGATTGCTCCCCGCGTTGCCACTTGGTCGCAATCTAACTGCGCGGCACCTTCCGTCAAAATCTCTGCCATCGGGCAGATATTTTTTCCTCCAGCTAACCAACTGAGCTTTTGCCCCAAAAAACATTGCCTGTTTCAAACTTCAGAACAAACACCCCTCTGTCATCCGCAGCACCTAGAACTTAAGCGAATTATTTGCCGCCGTCAAGCAATTTTTGCATAAAATTCTCAAACTTTTACATATAAAAAAGCCGACATTTTCTGTCGGCCCTTTTTCTTATTGATCCAAGAAACTCCGCAACTTGCGCGAACGTGACGGATGTTTGAGCTTGCGCAAAGCCTTCGCCTCAATCTGACGAATACGCTCACGCGTAACATTAAACTGCTGACCAACCTCTTCCAAGGTGTGATCAGTGTTCATTCCGATACCAAAGCGCATACGCAAAACACGCTCCTCACGCGGGGTCAAAGAAGAAAGGATTCTGGTGCAAGTTTCTTTTAAGTTGGAATGGATAGCAGAATCCAAAGGTTGCAAAGCACTGTCATCAGCAATAAAATCGCCTAAAGAAGAATCTTCTTCATCTCCGACCGGGGCCTCCAAAGAAACTGGTTCTTTGGCAATCTTCATAACCTTGCGAACCTTTTCAAGCGGCATCGACAAACGTTTTGCCAACTCTTCAGGCACCGGTTCACGTCCCATTTCTGCCAACATCTGACGAGAAGTACGCACCAACTTGTTAATTGTCTCAATCATATGGACCGGAATACGAATGGTGCGAGCTTGGTCGGCAATAGAACGGGTAATTGCTTGTCTGATCCACCAAGTGGCGTAAGTAGAGAATTTATAACCACGGCGATATTCAAATTTATCAACCGCCTTCATCAAGCCGATGTTGCCTTCTTGAATAAGATCCAAGAACTGCAATCCGCGGTTGGTATACTTTTTGGCAATAGAGATAACCAAACGCAAGTTGGCTTCAATCATTTCCTTTTTGGCTTTTTCGGCCTCACGCTCACCTTTTTTGATGGTGTCAACCATACGGCGATATTCACTGATAGGCAAACCACACTCTTGGGCCATTTGCGCAACGGATTCTCTGAGTTCCACAATCTCTGCGCCATATTTTTCAACAAAAGCCTGCCAATGTTTATCTTTCTTATGAGAAACATCTTCCAACCAATTGGGAGAAAGCTCTGATTTCTGATAAGCCTCCAAAAAGTCTTCACGTTTGATTTTGCAAGACAAAGCATAACGCATCAATTTGCCTTCAAAACCCATCAGACGTTTGTTCAAATCATTTAATTGCTCAACCAACTGCTCGATACGGGTGGCATTAAGGTGGATTGAGCTCATCAACTCAACCAAATCCTTTTTAACCTGCAGATAGTGTTTTTCAACCGTCGCAGTAATTTTCTTGCCGGCAATAATTGCGGCCACGCGCTGATTTTGGATTTTCTTCAAATCATCATAATAGCTCGAAATTTTATTTAAGATATCCAAAACCGGTTCTTTAAGCGCCTCTTCCATGGCAGAAACAGAGGCAGAAGAGCGCCCGCCGTTACCGTCGAGATCGTCTTCATCTTCGCCTTCATGAGTTTCTCCGTCTTCCCCTTCGCCCATATCATCAGCGCCATCATCTTCCGTCTCGTCGTCAACGGCGCTGTCAAGCTCCATATCGTCTTCAGGAAGATCATCATCCATATCTTCCATATTTTCTTTTTCGGCAAGCTCTTCGGCTACTTTTTCCAAATCTTCACTGGCTGAAGTGTCATCTTCTTCAAACTCCATTCCCTCGACATCGGCGCCATACATCATTTCCAAGTCGACGATATCGCGCAGCTGCATAGTGCCGTTAACCAGTTCATCGCGCCAACCGGCAATAGCCTTAATGGTCATCGGGCTTTCGCACAAGCCGTCGATCATAACGGTTTTACCGGCTTCAATACGCTTGGCTATGGCAATTTCGCCCTCTCTGGATAAGAGTTCGACAGATCCCATCTCCTTAAGATACATTCTGACCGGATCATCGCTGCGGCCGAGTTCATTTTCATCAAAATTGCCGCTTTCGTCATCTTCTTCGTCATAATCATCATCTTCGATTGCCTCAGGCTCAAAGCTGTCGACATCAGACTCGGCGATAATACTAATACCCATATCTGAGATATTAGTCATGATATCCTCAATATTTTCAGAAGATTCTCTTTCCGAAGGCAAAGCTTTGT
>CALXVW010000042.1 GCA_944392185.1 uncultured Alphaproteobacteria bacterium | reverse complement strand
AAAAACCGTTTGTTTTAGGGCTCTGCACCGGTTCAACCCCTTTAGGAATGTATGCAGAATTAGTAAAGATGTATAAGGGCGGCAAACTTTCCTTTGAAAATGTTGTCACCTTTAACATGGATGAATATATTGGGCTTGGCCCCAAAGATAAGCAAAGTTATCATCATTTTATGTATGAAAACTTTTTCAATCACATAAACATTAGAAAAGCCAACATAAATCTTTTAAATGGGCTGACGAAAGACTACGCAAAAGAATGTTCTCGCTATGAAGATATGATCAAATCTTATGGCAAGATACACTTATTTATCGGCGGTGTTGGTTCAGACGGGCACATAGCGTTTAATGAGCCTGGTTCATCTTTAAGTTCCAGAACCAGAGTTAAGACCCTCACCTCTGAAACAATAGAATCAAATTCGCGCTTTTTTGACGGAGATACATCCAAAGTACCTACGACGGTATTAACCGTAGGGATTGGCACCATTATGGATGCGGAAGAAGTAATGATATTAGCCTGCGGCGATAAAAAAGCAAGAGCACTTCACCATGCGGTAGAAGGAAGTATAAATCACATGTGGCCGGTAAGCATTTTGCAAATGCACCAACACGGCATCATAGTTTGCGACGAGCCTGCAACCAATGAACTCAAGGCAGACACCGTTAGATATTTCAAAGATATAGAAAACAAACTTAGACCCAAGACCAAATAATGTTTTTGACAAATGATAAGATTGGCATTAGATTATAAGGGTCTAACAGATAAGGAGGCACAACCATGCTAAGGCTAATAAAAGATTCGTACAAACTTTTCTTCAAAAATCTTCCTGTAATTATCCTTTTTGCCCTTCCCTTGTTGGTTTTATCAGCCTTAAACATTTATTTTGGCAGTTATACCCCTGTTAACCGCGGGATTGTATATTTCACCTATGCGGCATTATTGCTCCTTCCTCTTGTCAGCGCAGGAACGGATATCAGCATTTACAGACGCTTATTTCATTTTAACATTGTTAATCCGTTAAGCAGCCTTCACGCTTTTATCCTGTACCTTTTAGCACAAATCTGTATTGGCTTGATAGGTACGGCTCCAATATTTTTATTTCAATATTTGTTTGACATTACAGGCCTTTCTCCGTTTGTAAGTCTATCTTTGGCAATAATCGTTAATATATTTGTAGGTTTTGCGTTTATGGCCCGTTTTAATGTTATACTGCCCTTGATAATTCAAAATAAAGTGCCGTCTTTACATGAATTTATGAGTTATACCAAACGTCCGTTTAGGCAATGGTTAAGTGTTGCGGTATTGGTATACCTGCCATATGTAGTTTTGCATTATTTGAGCGCACCCTGCCCTTATACCAATATGCTTATAACAACGATATTTATGTTTGTCTTTATTTGCTTCAACGTTGTATATGTAAACAACAACCGTTTAAGCCGCATCAGTTACAAAGAAGTCACTGAGATAACGACCATAAAAGCGACCCCCGTTGCAGAGAAAACAAAAGAGCAGCCAAAAGAGGTTTCTCATAGCTCCAAAAAAGAAAAAGAGGCCGAGAAGAAACCGGTAAAGAAAGCTAAAAAAACGCCATCCAAACCAAAAGCGGCGCCCAAGAAACTTAAACCGGCCCTCGGTAAAGCATAAACCGACTAAAAAGCCGCCGACTGGCGGCTTTTAATTTTTGTTTTCCGTCTAAGGTATTTTATTTTTTGTTGACACGGCGGTAACATTCTGTTAAATTAGAAAATGAGAAGTTTCTAATTGAGGCAGAATATGTACAGGTTGGCTTTATGTTTAGTATTTCTATTTTCCTTTATTCCCTCCTCCTGGGGAAAAGTTTACTGGCTGCCTGATTTTCTGCAAGATAATCTTGACCGAAACGCCGGACGCGTTAATGAACCATCATTCAACAAGCCTGAAAACACTAACAAATCCTGCGCCGATTGGAATATGCTGACATTATCCGAAATTACGGTTCGAGGGCTTGAAAAACAGGATTGTAAACAAGAAAACATTCCTGATGTCGGTGTTTGTTTTTTTGACTGTTCTTGCCCTAGTAAATATCAATATACAACATCCAATTGCTCAGGAGATAAAATTCCATCCGGTCTAAATTGTGACGGCAAATACGATAAGTGCCTTTGTGACACATCTCAATTTCCTTATACTTCTTGCCCCTCCGGTTTTATTTTAGGAGGAACATCTTGTAGCGACGACAATATTCATTACAGCGATTGTATTGATCTCTGCGAAACTCTCATTGATTATGATTGCGGTAATTTTGGGTGCCAACAATATTATGCAAGTTGCCCCTCTAAATGCGAGATTTGTTATACCGATAATTGCCATACCCGTGAAGACAATATTGGGGACTTTGGCTGTAAGAAGAACTGGGATGATTGCTCTTCTAAATGTGAAATTCCCTACACTGATGGCTGCCATCTTCGTGAAGATAACACAACTGATTATGGTTGTGAAAAATATTGGCAGGACTGTTCTTCTAAATGTGAAGTCGGCAAAACCTGTACACCAACCGACTGCTCTGACTTCCCTTTAACAGCAGCTCCTGCCAATGCCTCTTACGAAACCTGCACACCTGGATGTGGCGATAATACTATCTACTACAAATTCTCACAGTGCAACAGCGGTTTTTGGGACCTAAACAATTTCTTATGCAATACCAACCAAATTTGCACTTGGAAAATTAATTAAAAGGAGAGAAATTATGAAAAAACTTCTATTAATTACCTCATCTTTACTGATACCAATGATAGCCCACGCTGTAGAAAGCTCTTGCACAGTCGCTCCAAGCTGTGAAGATTTGGGGTATCGTCAAACAACCACCATCTGTAACACTCTTGGCCTTAAATATGTTAATTGTCCATTTGATAAAGGCAAAGTTGCTTGTGTTAGTCAATTGCCTGGTCTAACATCAAGCGGAAGCATCACCATTGCAGATGCTTGTAAAGCTGCCGGATATCCCTATATACCAGCGCAATGTGGGAAAATGGGAACAAGACAAATTGGGATTCCGTGCCCATATAGCTCAAACTATTATTACTGTGACTATCCAAACAAAAATGCCAGACTTGGCTGGTATTTATGTGCAGATGGAACCGCATCTCCTACACCAACGGAATGTGGTGGAAGAACTTAC
>CALXVW010000041.1 GCA_944392185.1 uncultured Alphaproteobacteria bacterium | reverse complement strand
ATTGGAGGTGATAAGCAATGTGCAGCTTGGCGCTGCGGCGACAACTTGCGGAATAATGCTTTCAAAAATTTTAACATTCCTGCTAAGTAAATCTATTCGGGTTTCTCCGGGTTTTTGGTTGGCACCTGCCGTGACAATTACAACTTCACAGCCTTCCAAATCTGCATAAGTACCCGCTTTTATCTTGTTGGCATAGGCAAAGGGAGTGGCATGAGCAATATCCATGGCTTCTGCCTCTGCTCTTTTTTCATTGGCATCTATCAAAACAATCTTTCTTGCAACGCCCCTCATAATCAGAGCAAATGCCGTGGCACTGCCAACTTGACCGGCACCGATTATTCCTACTTTCATCTTTATTCCTCCTTATAGGATTTTTATCTTTTTAATTCAAAATTTTCTTTGCTTATATATAAGAATTTTTTTGTGTATTACAATAAAAAAAGGCTGCCTATTGGCAGCCTTTTTGTAACTTTTTTTTACGCTTTGTTACTCTTGAACAACCGTTTCATCCTCATCGGCAGTTTCTTCGGGATTAACTTCAACAACCTCTTCTGCCTCTTCTTCAACAACGGCTCCATCGCTCATCATATCAGGAGCAACAGCGCTTTCTTCAACCACAACTTCTGCAACATCTTCGGCCGGAACCGGAGCTGCAGATTCTTGTTTAACAAATTGAGCAATAACCAATAATACAACGATAACTAGTACAATGTAGAAAAGTTTTTTCATTTTTAACAACCTCGCTTTAATAGAGTGGAACAACTATACCTAGATTAGGTTTTACTTCTTTAGTTGTCAATAAATTTTACAATTTATCTTACACCAAAACGATTGCCCGAACTGTAGTGCTTTAAACCCCAATGATAAAACAGCAGACTTGAGAGCCAAAATATTGATATTCCTATGGTTAGTGCCAGAAAATCTTCCCAATTAAATGCTTTTATCAGATTAACCGGATAAAAAGAAATCATGCCGGCCGGAATTATGGTTAAAAATAAAACTTTATACCAACCGGTAAAAATAGAAGCCGGCTGACTGGCAAAGGTTAGCAGAGCCATGAAAATGTTATCTCCCAATCTTTGCGAATCGCTGATAATAAAGGCAAGGCAAGACATTATCAAACGGAAAGAATATAACAAAATAAACGCCAGAAAAGAGCATAGCATCATCATCCAAAAGCTCTTCCAGTTCACATAGCCTGAGAGAAAATACATTAAAAAGCCGGTGATATAGTCTCCCCAGTTTGCAAAAGTTGATTCTGAGGTTGAGATTAGAAATAAACTATTTTTAGGTGTGGTCAGAAAATTATCTAAATTGCCGTTGTCTATATATTCAGGCAGGAGTTGTATACCTCTGGCAAAAAGGGCAAAGGTGGCAAAAGCATTATTCATAACCGCAAAAAGAAGGGCCATTTCTCCAAATTGCCAGCCGTTTACGGAACCTTTGTTTTCAAAAATAACCCACCACATGAATGCAAATGATAAATTGTTTATTGTCATCATTATTACGTTTATTAGGGCATCAGCTTTATTTAAAAAAGCGGTTTTGATATTGCTCTTTTGAATAAACAAAAACAATTTGCATAATTTTAAAAATCTAGCCGCCATAGACATTTACCCTTTTTGTTAGTTTTTTGTATGTTAGAACAACAAAAGTGCTTATTAATGCGACCCAAAAGGTATTGAGTAAAAATGCTTCTGCTAAATTACTCCAAGAAAAATCATAAACCAATTTTATACTCAGATAATAAAACGAGTAAAACGGCGTCCATTTTGCAATATCTACAAACCAGTCAGGGTATATGCTCAAGGGGAAAATCGCCCCGCCCAATATAAAAGCTAATCTCTCCACTGCCATGCCTAACGTGCGGATGCTGGCCAGCCACAATCCGCATAAACCAACAGCCGTATACAGTAAAGTATTGATACATGATGATGCAAAGCACATACCCAAAATTATCGGGAATTGCCACCATTCAAAAGGCGGGTTGCCTGTTAAAATCAAAGTAATAACTGCTCCGAATCCGCCCATGATTAGGAAAGAGACACTCATGTTGCCCAAAGCTTCCGTATAGCGCATGAAGAAAAACGAAATTGGTTTGTTTATGTAATAAGCCATGGTGCCCGATTGAATGTCATCAAACAAAATACGATCAATTTTGGGGTTTGAAAGAATAATCATCTCGGCAAACAGCAAATACCAGATAAATACTCGGTTTAATCCCTTTTCCATGCTTTCCGCGGCAATGGCTTCCCACAAGCAGTTGTATATGAAAATAAGAATAAACAAGAAAAAAAGCATGCCGGATAAATTGGCTTTTTTGCTCCAGGCTTGTTTGAATGAAATCCAAAAAAGAGATAAATATTTATCCACGATTATATATCTCCTTGATGATTTCTTCCATGGGCGGATTTTCAATTGTCATATCTGTCACGTGATATTTCTTTACCAACTCATCTATTGCTTGTTTGGCCGGTTTTTCTTTGGTGTTAACCACTGTCTTTATTTTTTCACCGTTTTCGGTCGTTACTTCAATGTATTTTTTGTTGAGGTAAGAATCGCGCAGGGCAGAGATGGAATCGTTGAAAATGAGTTTTCCCTTGTTGATGATAATTACTCTTTCACATACTTTTTCCATATCATCCGTATCGTGTGAAGTCAAAAGCAGCGTGGTGTCTTCTTCCAGTGCTTGTTTTTTTATTAAATTACGGATGATCTCTTTGGCTGTGACGTCTAGTCCTATTGTTGGTTCATCCAAAAAAAGAATCTGCGGTTTGTGCAAAAGCGAGGCTACAATTTCACAACGCATACGCTGGCCTAAAGACAGTGAACGGGTGGGGTGTTCCAGCAAATCTCTTATCTCAAACAGTTTGACTAATTTTGACAGGCGGCGTTTGAAAGGTATCTCGTCTAAATCATAAATCTTTCCCATTAAAGCAAAGCTGTCTTGAACCGGCAAATTATACCATAATTGAGAGCGTTGGCCAAAAACCGTGCCAATATCATAGGCCAGTTTTTTGCGGTTGTCCCACGGAACCAAACCATTTACCAAAGCGGTGCCGGATGTGGGATATAAAATGGAAGAAAGCATTTTGATGGTGGTGGATTTGCCGGCGCCGTTGGGGCCGATAAATGCGACTCTTTCTCCCTTTTTGATATCGAAAGATATCCTGTCTACCGCCGTGACATTTTTATATTCCGGCTTAAAAAAGCTTTTTAGCCCGGAAGAGGGCTTTTGAAGCTTAAATTTTTTAGTGAGTTGTGAAACTTCTATGATATTTGTCATCTTTTTATCCACTTTGTGAGCTCTTGCAAAGTATAAGTTTTTTGCGCTTTTTAGCAAGCTTTATTTATTTGTTTTGTGTGTTTTTTTAAAATAATGCTTGTCAAATGGTATAAAATTGTGCTAACAAGTCAATCACGGGCTGATTGTGGTCCGATTAATTTGTTTTAATTTTTTTGAGGTTTATCATATGACTGATACAGCAAACCGCGTTAAGAAAATCGTTGCCGAACATCTTGGCGTTGAAGAATCTAAAGTTACCGACAATGCCAGTTTCATTGACGATTTGGGCGCTGATAGCTTGGATACAGTAGAATTGGTTATGGCTTTTGAAGAAGAATTCGGTTGCGAAATTCCTGATGAAGCTGCTGAAAAAATTCTTACCGTTAAAGATGCTATCGATTATCTTTCTAAGAATGCTTAAGTCTGTATGACTTTGGAAAATTTTGAAACTCGCTCATTTCTTAAAGCGAGTTTCATTGTTATCTGGATATAATATTGAAGGAATAAACGTATGAGAAGAGTTGTCGTAACCGGATTGGGTGTTTTATCGCCGTTGGGACGTGGTGTCGAGCATAACTGGAAAAGTATTTTGGCCGGGAAGTCCGGTATCAAGAACGTTACCGGTGTCGATCTGAAAGATATTCCGGTTACCATTGCAGGGCAAGTTCCTTGGGGCGACGGCGAGGGTGAATTTAATCCGGATAGTGTTATGGCTCCTAAAGACCAAAAGAAAAATGATAAGTTTATTCTCTATGGAATGGCTGCCGGATGTGATGCTATGGAAGATGCCGGTTGGAACCCTGAAAATGTCAGTGAAGAAGAACAATATCGCGCCGGCGTGATGATGGGGTCCGGAATCGGCGGATTGCAAACTATTTATGAGAATTCTGTTTCATTTAATGAAAATGGTATGAAAAGAATTTCTCCGTTCTTTATTCCTTCTTGTTTGATTAACTTAATTTCCGGCAACCTTTCTATCAAATTTGGTCTTAAAGGTCCAAACCATGCTTGCGTTACCGCTTGTTCTACCGGAACCCACGCTATCGGTGATGCCGCTGCAATGATTGCTCGCGGAGATGCTGATTTGATGCTCGCCGGTGGTGCCGAATCTGCTGTCAACGTTCTTGGTTTGTCCGGTTTTGCTCGTATGAAAGCTATTACTTCTGATTTTAATGATGCGCCGGAAAAAGCTTCTCGCCCATGGGATAAAAATCGTAGCGGTTTCGTTATGGGTGAGGGTGCCGGTGCCGTGGTATTGGAAGAGTTGGAGCATGCCAAAGCCAGAGGGGCTAAAATCTATGCCGAGGTTGTCGGCTATGGTATGAGCGGCGATGCTTATCATATTACCGCTCCTTCAGGTGACGGAGCTTACAGAGCTATGAAAATGGCGGCTGATCATGCTGCTGAACATGGGGTTAAGCTCTCAGACATCGGCTATATAAATGCCCACGGAACATCTACACCGGCCGGTGATGTCGGTGAGGCTTTGGCTGTTAAGCGTTTGTTTGGTGATGAGGGTATCAAGCACGTTTCTATGTCTTCTACCAAATCTTCTATCGGCCATTTGTTGGGTGCCGCCGGTGCGGTGGAGGCGGTTTATTCTATTTTGGCTTTGCGTGATCAGATTTGCCCTCCGACGCTGAATTTGGAAAACCCGGCTGATGAGTTGGCTGATTTTGACCTTGTACCGCTGAAGGCTAAAAAACGCGAGATTAAGGCTGTTATGTCTAACAGCTTTGGTTTTGGCGGAACAAACTCATCGTTGATCTTGAAACAATACAAAGAATAATTTAAAAGCCGCTTTGAGTATCAAGTCGATATTTTTCAAGATTTTGCTCAAGGCGGTTTTTTGATTCCCATATGGAATAAATATTATGAAAAAGTTGTTTCTGCTTGGTATTTTTGCGGTGTTGTTAGTGGCAGTTTATGTTAAAAAAGCCGTTTATGAATCCGGTCCATTAGTGGAAGAAACTGTTGTCTTGATTAATCGGGGAGCCGGCTCTGTCAGCGTGGCTGAAACATTGTCGCAAGCCGGGGTTATTAAACATCCGTTTTTGTTCAGGTTGGCGGCCAGACTGCAAGGTTTGGATAAACACTTAAAGGCCGGAGAATATCAATTTTTTTCCCATATTTCGATGGCAGATGTTCTTAAGCAAATGGCCAAAGGAGAGGTGTTGTATCGTAAGCTCACTTTGCCTGAGGGGTTAACCACGGCTCAAATGCTTGAAATTATCGCCAACAATGAATTCTTGAGCGGAGAGATTTCTCTTATTCCTCAAGAGGGTTCTTTGCTACCGGAGACTTATAACTTTTTTAGAGGAGACAGCCGCGACAGTGTTATTATTCAGGCTCAAGAGGCCATGCAAAAATCTCTTGACGATGCTTGGGCGGGCAGAGATGAAACCGTACCGGTTAAGAATCCTCAAGAGTTGTTGATATTGGCTTCTATTATTGAAAAGGAAACCGGCGTGCCGGGGGAGCGCGGGCTGGTGGCCTCTGTTTTTGTTAATCGGTTGCGCAAGGGAATGCGTTTGCAGACAGATCCGACCGTTATTTATGCCTTAACGGAGGGGAAAAAGGATTTGGGGCGTTTGCTTACGCGCAAGGATTTGGAAGTGGATAGTCCTTACAACACTTATAAATATTATGGTTTGCCGCCCAAACCGATTTGTAATCCGGGCAAGGCCTCATTAGAGGCGGCCGCTAACCCGGAGGTTAGTTCTTATCTTTATTTTGTGGCGGATGGTACCGGCGGGCATAGGTTTGCCAATTCCTTAAACGAGCATAACCAGAATGTCAGCCATTGGAAAAAATATCAGAGGAATAACAAAAAATAAAAGGCCGCTTATGTTGTATATTCTGAGCCTTTTATTTTTAGTTGAAAATTAACAAAATTCTTTTATATTCAAAAGCAGACAGCGTGAATAATGCTGTTTAGCACTTAGGTGCGAGGCTGTCGTAAGCCTATATTTCGCATGGTGTTAGGGCATAACATCATTATGTTGTGATATTTATATGTTGCAACAAAATTGCCCCGATTTAAGGTCGGGGAGCTTTCAGTGTATGTCCAATGGGTATTTTTCTCTAAAGGCTGGAAGAATCATTTTGCGAAATATGATTTACGAACTGCCCCGACCACCTTTGTGCAAAAGGTGGTCTTTTTTGTGTTTTCCATAAAAAATTGCCCCCCAAATACAATATATAAAAAATCTTTAATTTAATAACATGGTTAGGAGTGGGTTATGAATAATAAGAAAATGAGGGCTAATGTTGTAAATTATAGGGGAAGAATGATAAATGGTGAGGCCAACCCCATAGATGTCTATGTCGGAAATCGTCTCAGATTACGCCGAGAAATGTTGAAAATTTCACAAGCCAAGCTGGCTTCGTTGTTGGGTGTTACTTTCCAACAAATTCAAAAATATGAAAAAGGAACTAACCGGATGGGTGCAAGCCGTATTTGGGATATGGCTTTGGTATTAAACGTGTCCGTTAGTTATTTTTACGAGGGAATTGATGAAAAAATTGATAAGTATAGCCCTCGCAGGCTTTATGGAAAAGATGAAACCGTTTTGATTAATACAGAAACAGATCCTTTGTTTAATAAAAGTAATATAGAGCTAATAATGGCTTTAGAGAAAATTAAAAATTGCAAATTACAACAATCAATCCGTAATCTGATAATCTCTTTATCAAAAACAACTTCTTATAATTTAAGCAAAGATTTAGATAAAAATACTGATTAGAAACTGTTTATCAAAAATTTTCTTATGGAACTTATTTTCGTGAGATTTCTTGCTTGTCCAACTTTCAGTGTGCAGATTGGCAAAATCAATGGGGTTACTTTTTTTTAAATTACACTTGCAATCTTGTAGTAAGTTTAATATTCTGGCTAAACTTTTTTAAGTATATGTCTAACAATTAAAATCAAATTACTATGAATTACTTTTTTTACAAAACGGCTCTGTTTTTTCAGAGTATGGGATTTGTTTGCTGTCAGGCTGTCCATTTGCCAACAAGAGAAATTAAACGTCAAATGGTGAAAACCAAACGGCAGTTGTCCGCCGGCAAAAAAGGGAAATCATCGTCAAAACCTCTTAAAATGATGCAGAAATGAAAAGTGCAGAAGAATTGGTCCGAAATACTCTGAGCGAGTATTTGGGGGAGATCCGTGCCAAATTAATCACTCCTGAGGCAAATCTAAGGGATACTCTCGAGATGGATAGCCTTGATATGTTTTTTATGGCCAATAAGTTGGGGGTCGATATTCAAAAAAATGACCAGCCGGAAACAGTCCAAGACTTGGTAGAAATTGTTAAACAACAAAACGAATAACCATTATGAAAAGAACAGAAAAAGCGGTCTTAACCGTCATTAAAGAGATGGCGCCGCACGCAAACATTAGCAGAGAGACAGCTCTTCAAGACCTTATGGTTGATGAAGTCGCTCTTCAATTTGCTCTGGAGGTGGGATTGGGTATCTCGCTGACCGACGCAGATATGGCTTCCGTGCGCACAGTAGGAGATCTTATTGACAGGTGTTTGAGCTGGTAGTTCTCCGGAAAAGAAGAAAGACGTTCCTTTTTTAGGAACGTCTTTTTTTGTGGATTTTTAGGCTTGGCCGGCAGTTTCCATCAACATCGGATAAAGCGCTTGTTTGGGCTCCATTCCTTTGGTTAAAACCACCTTGAATACCGGATACATCCGCTCGCATTCCTTGATGGCAATGTCTATCATTTGCTCTATTTTGTCTTCAAAGAAATCATCTTCATTATTCAAAAACAGCGAATGTTTGAAAACAGGGGTGTTTTGCTCGGTCCAATAAGAAAAGTGCCCAACCCAAAGTTCTTCATTGATTAGAGCCAGTAATTCAAAAATTTTACTGCGATCTTCAATCTTGGTTTCTATATCCATCAGGCAGGAAATGTGCATACAATTCATGCTGGCTTCCCAAGCAAAAAACAGCAACATGTTGTTCCATTTGCCCTGGACTTCAACCACAACTTCATTGAGGCCGCGGCGTTCCAGCTCAAAAGAGCGGCTGGAAAATATGTTTTCAACCAAATCTATGGGATTGTAAGCTGGGGCTAAGTTCTTTGCCGGTTCCATTTCTTTCGCTCCGAAATAAAAAATTTTATTATGAATACAGCTTGCAATGCCGAGTCGCAAATATCAATTCCCGAGTCGCAGTTTTCCACCTAATCCACAAATGTGGATAAATTTTTGTTTTTGATTTTGTGTAAAATCAATGCGTTATCCGTTCGGTAAAAAGAAAATATTTTTTATATGTGGATATCCTAAAGCAAATTAATTATTCTTTAACCGACTTTTTAACCATAAAAGGATTTTGTTATGATTGGTTTGCCTTTTCCTGATGTTTCGCCGGTGATTTTTTCTATTGGTTCTTTTGCCGTTCGTTGGTATTCTATGGCTTATCTGGTGGGAATCCTTGTTGGGTGGTGGCTTATCAACCGCAACGTGCGGATTAATTCTTTGGGGCTTTCCAAGGCGCAAGTTGAAGACCTTATTTTTTACCTGACAATCGGCATTATCTTGGGTGGGCGTTTGGGCTATGCCGTCTTTTACGGCGGAGCCGAGATGTGGCTCAAACCTTGGCATCTTTTGGAGATTTGGAAAGGCGGAATGTCTTTTCATGGCGGCGCGGTGGGCGTGATTGTGGCCGTATGTTTGTTTGCCCGCAAAATTAATTATCCGTTTTTGGCCTTGACTGATTTGATCGTGCTTTATGCTCCGATTGGTATATTTTTGGGCCGCCTGGCCAATTTTGTAAATGATGAGCTTTGGGGCAGAGTGACAGATGTGCCTTGGGCCGTGCGTTTTCCAAACGGCGGGTTTTTACCCAGGCATCCGTCTCAGCTTTATGAGGGGCTGCTGGAAGGTGTGTTGATGTTTGTTATTCTCAATTTCTTGTGGCGCTTTTCCAAGATCCGCCAAAATCACGGTATTGTTTCTGCTCTGTTTATTGTTTTATATGGATGCTTTAGAATCTGCCTGGAGCAGTTCAGAGAGCCTGATGCCCAGCTCGGATTTTTCTTTGGCGGTGTTACCATGGGGCAGATGCTGTCTGTGCCTTTGGTGGTGGTGGGTTTGGTGGTTATCTTCTTTATCTTGCGTAAAGAAAAAAAATCTCTTTAGGCCTTGGATGTCACGTTGTGGCTGAAAGCTCTGGTCTTTTGCAGAGCTTTGTCGGCTCTT
>CALXVW010000040.1 GCA_944392185.1 uncultured Alphaproteobacteria bacterium | reverse complement strand
TATATTAGCGTTTATTTTTGCGGCAAGCCAAAGTCTTTTGGATGGCAATTTGAACGTGTGGAATAATTTAGTAGGCGCAACTTTTGCTTCAGCCAAAACGGCATTTTCCATTAGTTTGAATTTAACGGGAATTTTGTGTCTGTGGTTAGGATTGTTAAAAATAGCGCAGGCCGCGGGGATTACGGAGTTTTTGGCTCGCTTACTGCGCCCGTTATTCAAAAAGATTATGCCCGAAGTCCCGGCCGACAGCCCGGCACTTGGGTCAATGGTGATGAATATTGCCGCCAATATGCTGGGGCTGGATAATGCAGCCACCCCCATGGGGTTAAAAGCCATGGAGCAGCTCCAGGAACTAAATCCACACAAAGACAAGGCTTCTAATGCGCAAGTTTTGTTTATGGTTATTAACGCCTCGGCAGTAACAATCATTCCCATCACAATTCTGATGTATCGGGCAGAGTTGGGCTCAATCAATCCGGCGGCAGTGTTTATACCGATTTTATTGGCCACTTCGGTTTCGACTTTGACGGGTTTTTTGAGCGTGGCTTGGGTGCAAAAGCTAAATATATTCAACAAAGTTGTTCTGGGGTATATGCTGGGTTTTGCGCTTTTAATCGGTGGGCTCGGATGGTATTTTGCCTCTCTTCCGGCAGAAAGCAGGTTAACGGCTACGGCTGCGATGGGCAATTTTATATTGTTTGCGGTGGTAGCTGGCTTTATCTTAAGCGGGCTGGTTCGGAAAATAAATGTTTATGATACATTTATAGAAGGTGCCAAAGAGGGATTTTCAATTGCAGTAACAATCATTCCCTATTTGGTTGCCATGCTGGTTGGTATTGCGGTTTTTAGGGCTTCCGGCGGACTGGATTGGATTGTTGCAGGCTTTGAATATATTTTTAGGGCGCTTGGTTTTGATACAGAGTTTGTTGCCGCTCTGCCCACGGCAATTATGAAGCCTCTTTCCGGCAGCGGTGCCCGCGCAATGATGATAGAAACACTTCAAACTTATGGCGCTGACAGTTTCCAAGGTTTTGTGGCTTCGGTTGTTCAGGGCTCAACCGAGACAACATTTTATGTTTTGGCGGTGTATTTCGGGGCAGTCAATATTTCCAAAGTCGGGGCAGCACTTCCCTGCGCGCTGTTGTCGGATCTGGCGGGGATTGTGGCGGCCATAGCCTTATCATATGTTTTTTATTAAGATGGGAAAAGAGATGAAAGCATTATTGCAAAGAGTAAAAAACGCATCTGTAACGGTTGAAGAAAAAGAAGTCTCATCCATCGGCCAAGGGTTGCTGATATTGCTGGGGGTGGAAAAAGGAGATACCTCAAAAGAGGGAGAATATTTAGCGCGCAAGGCGGCAGATTTGAGGATTTTTGAAGATTCCGCCGGCAAGATGAATTTGTCGGTTAAAGATATAAAAGGCGAGGTCTTGATTGTCTCGCAGTTTACTTTGGCAGGTGACACCAGCCGCGGCAACCGCCCCGGATTTGAAACCGCCGCTAAACCGGAAGAGGCTAATAAGCTATATGAGTTGTTTTGTGAGAATATGGAAAAACAAGGCTTGAAAGTCAAAAAAGGCATCTTTCAAGCCGATATGCAGGTATCCCTCATAAACGACGGCCCTGTAACATTCATGCTGGAAAGAAAAAATCAAGGGAGGTAAAAATGGAAAACACTATGACACCCAAGCCTCAAGTTTTTGAAGATTTACTTTATGAATTGTTTGCGCTGCCATTCAGCCGCACGGCAGAAATTAAGGCTGTTGAGCAAAAAATTATGGCAGAGTTGCAAAAACACCCTGCAGATATCTGCGGGCTGATAAGCCTGATGTTTGCATGCATTATGCAGGGAAATCGGAGTAAGGCCAAAGAGCTGGCCTATAAGATTTGGGAGATTGGAGGCACTTTGCCGCCGTTTTTTGAGCTCGTTTATACCGAAAATCTCCTGAGCCTCGGCCTGATAGATATGGCAACCATTTTGCTTAAACCAAGATTTGAGCATTTAAGGGAGAATGTCGAAGATTTTTACTCGGTTTTGGCAAAATTCTCTGTTATGACCGGTAATATCGGCTTGCTAAAAAGGCTTGAGGCTTTTCCTAATGCTTCAGAAGGTGATGAGCTTTTGTTTGAATTTGCAACTCTTTATGAGGAGGCCAATTGCCAAGCTCAGTTCAAAGATATTCAAAAACTGGTGCTTGAGCATTCAGCTGATTATCTTTGTGCTTATGAATATAATCTGTATGATGATAGAGATTTTGCTGAGGTTGAGATAATTATCTATGTTAATTTTGATGATATTTCCTGCCTCAAGATGCAGTCCAACATAGAAAATAAAATAGAGGCCTATTGGCGCTCCACCGGCAAAGAACGGCTTTATAATTTAAGTGTGATTGTTCGCAATATCAAGCAACACGAGAGCTGGATTGAAGAAGACGAAGAAGCCTAATTTTTAGGCGGCGTAATGATGGAGTTTGTTGCCTGAGGGGAGGCCTTTGCTTTGACTTTAGGAGCAATCTGCTGCCCGGCTTTGCGCAAAAGTTTTTTAAGCAAAGATGCAGCCACGGTTTGCTCGTTTTCAGAAGATTCAAACAGAATAAATCGATTCTGATGCTCGGTGACGGAAGATGAATCAGCCGTGTTGATAAGCTCTATGGAAACCACCATTTGCAAGCGGTTTGTCTGAGAATTGAGTGGATCAACTTTTGCTCTCAATACTTTAGTCTTAACCACATAGTCAGCATTACCGAGACTGTTGGTGATGGCAAGGATCTGATTTTCCTGCAAGGCCTGGGCCAGGATGGAATGAAAAGCGTTTGTCGCAGTGTCATTATAGAATTTTGTCTGCTCAATAAAGACTTTTGTTTTGCCGTCATCCACAGCGGCTCTGGCCTGGCTTATGGGGTCAGAGGCAATTTGTTTTTGCGGCAAAGTATTGTCTTCTTCCAAGATTTTTTCAACTGCGATATCATCGCTGATGTTGAGTTCCGGCTTTGGCGGCAGAGCAGTTGGCGAAGGCTCAGTTAAAGCAGCTTGCTCCACCACCAGTTTGTCTGGGTATTTTGCCTCCTGCTTGGCCGAAAGCTCAGAAACGGCTCTGGCAATATTTTTGGTGCTCAAATACCCTGTAACTTCAACACAGATTTTTTCGTTATCCTGCTCCAAAGTTCGGACGGCTAGGTCTTCTAAATAATTATCCACCAAATTATAAACCAAAACATTATAATCATGGGCATCATATTTATCGCGGTAATCGCTAAGGTCGCTCAAATTCTCTAGGGCTTTAAAACTGGCCTTGTCGGTTGCACGCATTCTGGCAGAAGATTTAGGCTCGCCGGAGCGCAAGTTTTCACATACGGTGGCATAAACAGACTTTACGCCTTCTTCCTCCTCATTGAGCTCGGCGGCTAAGAGAGGAGCAGCGTAAAAGAGCAACAGATATGTAAGTAAGATTTTGCGCATTACCACCAGCTGCGGTCATCATTCTGAAGACGGCGGAGTGTTTCCGTCCACTCATTGATTTTATTATTTTCAGTATCAAGCAAAATCATCCGATAAACCAAAATCGGGTCCTCGGGTGTGCCAGCGTTGTCAATGATTGTCTCCAAAATATAGTCAGCCTCAGCCTTGTCGTTGACAACCTTAAAGGTTTTAGAGCCCTCGATGATTTTGCGAGTAGTCATTTCAGCATTATAAACACCGTCCGGAAGCTTGCGGTCACCTTTTTTGATATCGGTGATAAAGAGGAAGGTATCACCGTTGTGTTCATAAAACTCTCTGGTTTCATCAAGCATTTTATTGGTAGCTCTGGCAGCCGGAATAGCATAAACCTCGGCGGTTGGGGCGTTTGCCTCATAGCGCTCGGCTCTGGTTGGGAGCTGGAAAGTCATCGGTGCATCGGAAACAATCATAAAATCAGATTGCGGCACGGATATTTCCTTGACCGGAGCTTTTTCAGACACAACGGCTTCGCGGACTTCCACCAATTCTCCGTCATCAAAAATAATCTCATTCAAGGTGGTATCCTCAGTGGAGGCACAAGCGGCCAGAAGAAGCAATCCTGAAACTAAACTGATTGTTTTTTTCATCAAAAACACCCTCTTTAAAAATTCAAAGCTTAAACTAAGTATAAAGGTAATTTTTAAAATTCACACAATATTTTTTTACTTATTCACTATTTGCAATTTAAAATAAATTATACTACACTGCGACAAGTTGAGATAAAGATGAAAGTAATAAGATTTTATGGTTATCACTTTTACCGCCATACTTTTCGGCCTTGCCGCCGTTATTTATCCGTTGCGCCGCAATCGATTTTTTTTGTTAAACAGCGCCATGATAATCGGTGCGGCCTGGTTTTTGGAAACCTATTGTTTTACGGCTCCGGCATTTAACCCCAAAACATTTTTGCTGTTTGTGGTTTTTCAGGTAATATTTGCCAACATCACCACCTTCATTGCCTATGGCGTGGACAAGCGCGCCGCGGTGAGGGGTGCTTGGCGTGTGCGGGAAAATGACCTGCACCTGATGGAGTTCTTAGGCGGCTGGATTGGCGCCTGGCTGGGGCAAAAAGTTTTTCATCACAAAACTTCAAAAAAGAGCTTTCAAGCCATGTATAAGCTGATGATAGTGATGGAATTTGCCGCTGTTTATGCCATTTTAAAATTTTTAAATTTATTGTAGGACACTAAATGTCAAATCAAAAAGAGAAAAAGATAAAAGAGTCTCCCAAGTTGCCGTTTATGGACCACTACAAAATTATGTGGCCGTTTGTAAAACCCTATATGTTTAGGGCGTTTTTGGCGGTTGCTTTGTGTATCCCGATCGGCGCATTGGATGCAGTTGTTGCGCTGGCGCTCAAGCCTTATATGGATGTTGTTTTGGTCGACAAGAGTGCGCATTCACCGGCCTATATTCCGTTGCTGATTGTGGCGTTTACTTTGGTGCAAGGTGGCTTTAACTATGCCGCCACATACTTGAATGCGTGGGTGGGCGGCAAAATCACCACTGATGTCAAAAGAGCCTTGTTTAAGAAGCTTTTGTTTTTGGAGCCGGCTTTTTATGACAAGCACGATTCCGGGCATATCATTCAGCGTTTTTCGGCAGATGTCGACACAGCCTGCACGGGGCTGATAGACAATATTCGCTTGTTTGTCTCAAGAGTATTTTCTTCTCTGTCATTAATTTGTGTTTTAATATATAATTCTTGGCAGTTATCCATTATTGCGATTTTGGTTTTGGTCTGCGCTTTGATGCCCTTGGCTCGTCTGCGCCGAATGATTAAGGGAATTATCTATAAAACCGTGCAGGAAAATTCCACGATTTTAACCAATTATAACGAAACCTACCACGGAAACAAAACGATAGCCTCGTATAACTTGCAAAAGCAAGCTTATGATAAGTATGATTCGGTCATCACCAAGTTGTTCAAGCTCTCAATCAAAATGGTTCAGCGCACGGCCTGGATGACCCCAATGCTGCACGTTGTTGCCTCAATAGGTATCGGCGGTGTGATTGGCTATGGTAGTTATTTGATTGTCAACGGAGAGATAACTTCGGGCAACTTTGTATCATTCATCACGGCATTGATTATGCTGTATAATCCGATAAAAAATATCGGCAAGAACTTCAGTGCGGTTCAGGTTTCATTTTTGGCCATAGAGAGAATAGCCGATATCTTGAATATTGAGCCCAAGATAACCAATGCGCCGCATGCAACGGAGCTCAAAAAGATAGGGCGGGAGATTAGGTTTGAAGATGTCTGCTTTGCCTATAATCCGGAGACCCCGGTGCTAAAGCACATAAACTTGCGTGTAAAGGCCGGCACCACCACGGCAATAGTCGGCAACTCCGGCGGCGGAAAATCCACGGTTGTGAGTCTGTTGCCGCGTTTTTACGATGTTTGCTCCGGCAAAATAGAGATAGACGGCAAAGATATCAGAGATTTCACTTTGGAGAGCTTGCGAAATAATATAGCGGTTGTGTTCCAAGACAACTTTTTGTTCTCCGGCACTATTCGCGATAATATTCTCATGGGCAAGCCCGATGCCAGCGAGGCGGAGATAAACAAAGCCCTGGAGATGGCATATCTCAAAGAGTTTGTAGACGAGCAGGAAAACGGCTTAGATACGGATATTGGCGAGCGCGGCAGTTTGCTCTCCGGCGGCCAGCGGCAGAGGTTGGCCATTGCCAGAGCTTTTGTTAAGAACGCGCCGATAGTTATTTTGGACGAGGCCACCTCGGCTTTGGATAACAAATCAGAGGCCGTGGTGCAAAAAGCCATAGATAACCTGATGCAAGACAGAACAGTGTTTGTGATAGCGCACCGCTTATCAACCATTCAGAATGCAGATGAGATAGTGGTGATTAACGACGGAGAGATTATCGAGCAAGGCAGCCACGAAAAACTGCTGCAAAAAGAAAACGGCGCCTACCGCTCTCTTTACAACGCCCAGTTCAAGAACAACAAGTAATAGGCTTTACTCTGCGGGTTATAGCAAGATGAAAGGATGGGGAAAATCAGGCATATCGCTTAAGATGTTTTGCAGAGTTTTGGTTTGTAGGGCACGCCAGAGTTTGTGCTGGGTTTTGAGGGGCAAATTTTCCCATTGTCCTTCTAAGTGATAAAGTTGGCAAATCAGGTAGCGTAGTCTTTTGTGAGTGAGGTCGGTGTTAGAGGGAATGTCATTATAAAAAGTTTGAGTTTCAGTCATTTTTCTCACTCCGGTTTTGTTAAAACAAAACCACCTTAAAATAAATTAAGGCGGGGAGCTCGAGGATAAAATCAACCGCTGCTCCGGTTGATTTTACCGCAAGAGGCGTAGGTTTTCTTGATTGAGTGAGTGAAGTGTGAGCAAGCGAAACGAAATTAGAAAACAAGTGACCGAAGCGGAGTTGTTGAGCGCAGAGCGCGAAATCTACGCAGCAAGACGAAACTGCATAGACACAGTCTGCCTTATTCGTCATGCAAGCATGCTTATATCGGCAGCTCCCCAAAGGGGATGTTTATCTATGTGGAGTTTCGAAACTCCGCAGACGCAACTCGCGTCTGCGGAAATGATATTAGAGCAGAAAAATTAAAATGCAATTAAATTGTTTAGAAAGGCAAAGATTATTTGATTATGGCACCCAAAATCAGCAAGCCGTAAAAAGCCGCTTTGTGAGGAGCGGCTTTTTAGTCTTGCGGATTAAAGCTTGATTATGCCTCCGGTCGCTTGACCGGCGGGTTACAGCTTGCTAATCGCTCCAGGCCGTCGCCCGGAAGTTATTGGCAAACGCCGTTGGTAAATTTTCCGCCACATTCAGAACATTCTCGCGGATTAAGTTTAGATTTGTCTTTGGGGCAGAGGAGGCAATTCCCGCCATATTCTGGATGATATCTTTTTCCAGCACAAAATCTTTGGCATAAATTTTGATTGTAGCGCAGGTCAATATCTTTTTCTTCATCACAAGAGTGGCACAAATGGTTATAATCGACCAAAGGATATTCTTTGGGGCAAGGAAGTATGCTTGAAGGATTGCCTCCAACATCGGCAATAATTATCCGATTAGGGCAAACAGCTTCAAGTTTTTCTTTCTCACCGCGATAATAGGCACTGTCAATTTGAATTTCTTCTGGCGTGTCACAAGAAAAGCATTCGTTGTTCCATTGCTGCAGAGGTTTATTAGGCGGACATTTTTGCTTTGGTAACATTGGAGGATTGTAAGGTCCTTCCAAAGGGCGCCCGTCTTTAAACTGGCATTTATTATCTTTATCGGTATAACGGTTAGGACAAACCTCGCAATTTGGGGTGCTCCAAAAGTCATTAGAGGTATCATCGCAAGATTTGCAGTTTCCAAAATATCCGCGCAATGGTTTATTTGGGGGGCAGTTTTTCAAAACACAGTTATATACAAAGTTATTGCCGCTGCCGCTTCCTCTGGTATTAATTTCACGGTTAGGGCAAGTTTTTGTGCATTCTTCAGGACTTCCGACCATAATGGCGTCAGGCTCATCACAAGAGTAGCACTTGGTGGCGGTTCGAAATGCGCAATCATCCGCCGCAATGCAGTTTCTGCCAAGAACAAAAGCTAAAACTCCCACAATCAAAGCCATAACGTAACGCATATTCACCTCCGATAGAAGAATGACATAATAATAAACATAATACTTAATACTTGTAAATAAAATAACTTTTATCGTCGACGCTTTTCCCATTCAGGATCAAGACTGCTTGCAGTCCAATCATTTCTTACTTGGCTAATTCCTGGTCGATAAGATTGTTTTGCAGCTTCATTCCATTTACCCGTATTGACGGCATTTCTCATTAACTTATATTGATTAAATTTAGGGGTACCTAAGTTATAATTCATATCAAGTAGAGCATCTTGTTGTTCAGGTGTAAAATTATCAAAGTTCTGATAGTTATTTTTTATGTTTTGATATGCATCTTCATATTTTTGTCTTAAAATTTTTTCGTGTTCTGAAGGAGAAATTCCAATATCAGTTTTGTCTCTATAAAAAGATGCTTTGTGATTTGGACGATAATTGGCATAAAGCTGGTTTAATTGAGCTTGTTGCTCTGTCTTTGAAAAATCAACACCTGTATGCCGATTCTGTAATTGAATATTGGGTGTGTCTGTAATATTGATACCACAGCCAATAGTGGCTTTAGGCGGAGTAGCAGTGTCTAAATATGGATAATCATAATTTCCTTCAAAATCAGGACTACATAGGCGTTCACGATGCCGATTTAAGTAGGGCACAGAATTTTCAGTATCTTTCTTTTCTTGTTCAGCGAGGCTTTTGTTCCAGGCATATTTGACGGCATCGTGAGTAGACATGCTTTCCATCGGCTTATAAGCTTGTTCCTTAGCTTCTTGTTTGGCAACACTTTGATCCCAAGCCTGTTCCACCATTTGTCTTGGTGTCATTGGGGTTTGTTGTCCGTTAAAAGGTGTTTGTGTTTGAGAGTTGTTCAGTTTTTGACGTTTTTGTTCGTCAGTCTCCCAAGGATTATTAAGAAAATCAAACATATGCTTTTTCCTTATAAAAAAGCCCGCCAAATAGGCGGGCGTTTAAAACAAAAAAACAGCCTGTTTGCTTAAACAGACTGCTAAGATGTATAAGTTACAACATCTTATCAATTTATAACAACTTTTTCTTGCTCCTAAGTTTTGCTCCAGCAAAACTAAGTCGCTTCGGTCACTTTATTTGTAAGAGGGCAAAGATTGTTTGGTTAAGGCACTGGCGACCAGCACCCCGACCAGCGGGAGTGGTGTGGGTTACAGTTAAGTAATGCCCCTGCCGGCTTCGGCAGCGCGCCGACCAAAGGGAGCCGGGCGAGTTACAGCGAAGTTATCGAGGTGCGCGTCCGCACTGCCTCCGGTCGCTTGACCGGCGTCCGCCTAGAGCGGAGGAGAACATAGATGGCGCCGGTGCCGCCGTCTTCGGGTTGGGCATAGCAAATGCTCAAGATAAGCGGCCTTAGCTCCGGGCCGTTGAGCCAATTGGGCACACAATCTTTGAGGATGCCTTTTTTCTCATACCAGGCATCATCCTCACGGTTGAGACCTTTGCCGGTGACAATCAGCAAACAGCGGCATTTTTGCATATAAGCCTTGCGGACAAACTCATCGACTGCGGCAAAAGCCTCTTTTTCAGTCATGCCGTGCAAGTCCAAACGCCGCTCAATGGCAAACTCGCCGCGCTTAAATTTTTCTGCCGTGCGGCGGTCAATATTATCAATGTTGCCAAGCGCAAGCGGCTGCAACGGCGCGCCGGAATAAACCTCTGCATAATTGAGCTTTGGCGAGATTTTGCCAACAATCAGCGGAGGCTGTGGCTTTTCCTCTTTTTGCGGAATTTTCTTAATGCCTTTAATTGCCTCCTGCCAGGCACCGTCTTCATCGACGGGGGCGACGTCTTGATCCAGGCGTTTCATTTTTGGCCTCTTTGTTTTTGGGTTCTGCCGGTTTTTCCTCTTGCGGCGGAGGGGGCGGAGTTTCCTCTTTTTTCTCAATCATCAAATCAGCATAGTTTTTGATGACAAATTCCTTCCAATCGCCATCGGGAGCAATACACCCGAGTTTTTTGTTTTCGGCATTAACCAGAACAATGCCGCCAAAATCCCATAGCTTGCAAAAATTATCATAGTCTGAGAGCAAGAGCTCCTTGGTGCGCTCAAAAAGTTTTTGCTCAAGCTTTTTCTTGACCAAGTTGGAAGAAACCATAATCATGGCCACCATAAAGAAGAGACCAAATATCGGACCAACGGCCAAAATCAGAATAAGCCCCAAGACAACAGGCACCAAAATTGGGAGCAAAACCTCCCATGGGTTATAAACAGGAGAGGATGGACGGTTGATTTTGCTCTCCACCAGGCAGAGATGAATTTTATTTTCGGCAAAAGCCTTTTTTAGGGCATGAAAAACCAGCTCATCGGCCCGGTTATAGATTTTTTTGGTCATGGATTATTCCTCTCTTCTTTAGGCAGCAAAATATAGTAACTTCCTTTGGCATTCATTTTGCCGGCCAGAGCCAAGATATCATCACCGCCGCTGCCCCAATAATAATCTCCGCGAATAGCTCCTTTGATGGTCCGGCCGACATCTTGGGCATTAACCAGCTTTTGGATTTTTTCTCCGTTTGGGGCGGTGGTATCAAGCCACATCAGAGCCCCCAACGGAATAAATTGCGGGTCAACCGCCAAAGATCTTCCGGCTGCAATCGGCACGCCAAGCGCTCCGACCGGACCGGAGGCGCCAATCAAACGGTGGAAAACATAGCGCGGATTCTCATTCATATAAGCAATGGCTTTGTCGGGATTATCAATGAGCCATTTTTTGACCTTGTCCATAGAGGCACCGCCGCTTTTGAGCTCTCCGTGCTTGAGCAAAATTGAGCCGATTCCATGAAATTTCAACCCGTTTGTATCAGCATAAGATATTCTGATTCTGCTTTTGTCCGGGAGTTCTGCCACAGCTGGCCCCTGAATATGCATGATAAAGACATCAACAAAGCTGTCAGACCAGAGCAAAACGGGCGCATTGCCTTTGCCTTGCAAAATTTCTTCTCTGGAATAATATGGCACCAGCTTTTGGCCTTTTACTCTGCCCACCAGGCGTTTTGAGGGCATTTGCGGGTCAAAGTCATGGGGGTTAAATTCAATCAGGTCAAGAGGCCTGGCGTGGATAGGATATTTGTATTTATCATCTTTATCGTGCGAAACACGAATAAGCGGCTCATAGTAGGCGGTGAATTTTCCCTCATCGGAGCCCTCATAAGTTACCAGATAGGGGGTAAAATGCTCAAGGATAAATTGGCGAAAATGTTGCTGTGGGGTGAGTTTGGCCTCATTGCAAATCTGCTTGTAGGTGTTGGCAGAAATTTTAATTTCACCCTTGCCGATAAAGGGGGATTTTGTCTTGGCAAGAGCCTGGCAGCTTTGCAAAAAGGCATCTCTGGCCAAAGAGACATCATCTTCTTGCCATCCCGGTAGTTGGTCAAAAGTTTTTTCCACCAGTTGGAGTTTGGGCTTTTCTTCAGGCTCCGTTTGCGCGGGGGGCGTTTCTTCCTTTCCGCAAGAGGCAAGGAGCATTAGGGCAAGAAAAATGTTAAAATAGCGCTGCTTCATTATTTTTTAGTAGAAATCAAAAGCCAGTTAGGCGAGGTTGAAGATATAGCTCTTTCAAAAGTCCAGACATCGGTGATATTTTGGATATAGTTTTCATCACCCTCAATCACGGTGCCCTGTGCATCACGCAGAATGTTAACCTGCTCGCTGACAAATTCGACCGTAATTTCGGCCACCTTATCGGCAGAGATTTTAGCTTTGGTGATTTCCACCTTATCAAAGCCGATAAAATCAGTCTCGGCAGAGAGATTGTTTTGCTTGCGTTCTTCAATAACTTGTTGGAATTTCTTAAAAAGTTTCTTGTTAACAAGCATTTCCAAGGTTTCCGCATCACCTTTATTAAAGGCTTCGGTAATGATTCGGAAGGCGTTTTCGGCACTTTTTAAGAATTTTGCTTTATTAAAGTTTGGAATTTCCATCAAGGTCTTGTCAAGCTCGCTCAAAGGCTCACCCTCGGGCACCAGCTCGGCGGCAGAGGAGTCTTTGTTTTGTTCTTCGGCGGCTTGCATTTTGTCGGCCTCGTCTTTTAATATATTGTATAATTTCTCGGCATTTTCCTTAGAGAGGCGGATTTTCTTTTCCTCTATATTATTGGGGCGAGTTCCGAGCACACTGCGCAGGCGTTGGAAAATCAACACCACAACAACCAACAAAACCAAAATATCCAAATGTGTCATCATCTTTTTTTTGCGTCCTCATTACATATCTTTTTTAATATAACGTATTTATAACTATTATCAACTGTTATTATTGACCTCTGGAATTTTAGAGTGTAAAACTAGAAGCAATAAAGATATCAAAAAATAAGGAGAAGGTTTCTATGGAAAACGCAAATGAGAACAAACCCCAAGGCCCGGCCATTGGCATCATCAATCAATACATCAAAGACTTGTCATTGGAGATTCCGCATGCGCCTGAGATTTTCAAGAAAATAGACAGCGAGCCGAAAATCAAGATAGATGTCAATATTAATGCCAAAGAGGTTGAAGGCAATATTTACAATGTTGAGCTCACTTTCCGCATAGACGGCGATGTTAAGGAAGAAAAGTTCTTTATTCTGGAGATGACCTATGGCGGTTTGGTGGCGGTGAATGTTCCGCAAGAGCACAAAGAGCCGGTGCTGATGGTGGAGGTTCCACACCTTTTGTTCCCTTATGCACGCCAGGCCATAACCAATGTCTTGTTTAACGGAGGCCTGCCGCCCTTGATGCTCAATCCGATAGATTTTGTGGCGATGTACAATGCCAAGCATCAAGCCGCCAGAGCTGAAAAACAATAAGGAATAGCCCACCAGTTTAACCGGTGGGCTACTTTTTTAATCTATCAGTTGGATATAAATTTTTTTGCCGTAGTATTTGGCTAAGATATAGAGATTAGAAAGCTGCAAGGGGTGAGAGCCAATTTCCATATCGTCCAAAATGTAGAGAGGAATTCTGGTGTCATGAGAAAGTTTCTCTAAAGATAATTGTTTAGACACTCTCAGTTGGTGAAGTTGCTGAGCAATAGTACCGTGATTTTGAATAAGTTCTCTGATAGCTTGTTTTTTATTATTCATCGTTTCAACTCCTAAATTTCTTATTAAAAAGAAAACACATAAAAAAATCAAGGAGGGGAGGTAGAAACTGTGCAACAGACAGTCTGCCTT
>CALXVW010000039.1 GCA_944392185.1 uncultured Alphaproteobacteria bacterium | reverse complement strand
CGATTAAAATGATGGCATATATTTATAAGCGATATTTTGATATCATGAAGAATCGCGGCTGGGAAATTATCTCTCCCAAACCACGTATCAGCCGTCCGGCAAAACTATGCCTGATGCTTAAAGCCTTGTTTGGAAAATAAATGGAAAAAAGGCCGACCACATATCACATCATCGGAGCCGGGTTGACTGGTTTATCTTGCGCGCGTATTCTCAAACAAAAATATCCGTGGATACACACGGTTGTTTATGAAGCGGCAGATGCTTCGGGAGGAAGGTGCCGCTCTTATCGGGATGATGATTTTTCGCAGGTACTTGATTATGCCACGCATGTCATTCTTGGCGCCAACAAAGAGATGAGGCGTTTTGTTAGACCTGACGAGTGGGAAAAAAATTGCCTCTTTTGGAATGCAAAAGATGAATCTTTATCTTCTAAACTTCTGCCTTTTAAAAGCCATATTCTAAAATCTTGTTGCAACACCAAAGCCGAACAAATTGCGCCCGAGATTATTAAAAACATTATCAAACAAACTTTTCCGTGGCTGCCTTATAAACGTAAAATTTATTTTTCCAAGCATAACTTGAGCCAACGCATCATCAACTTATTAACTCCTTTTGCCGATGAAATTTTTTATAACACCAAGTTGCTTAAAATCGAAACTCAGTTTGGGCGGGCAGCACAACTTGACTTTAACAACCGTCAAGTGGAACTCGGCGCCGATGATAAAGTTATTCTGGCACTTGATAACCGCAACTGCGCAAAGCTCCTTAAAACAGATCCCCTTTCTCACAATGGGATTATCAATATTTTTTACCGCACCTCGCAAAAAATATTTTTGCCTAAAGGCGCTTCTTTTGTGGCAGTGGTAGATGGAATCGCCGATTGGGTTTTTGTTAACGATAACATTTTAGGCATAACAATTTCGGCTGTTGGCGATGACTACGTTAATCTCCAAGATCTGGCCAGAGAAGCGTGGCAGGAGCTTGACAAATTACGCGGCGTAAATTCTGCTTTTGTTCCGCCGTTTAAGGTCTTGCATCACAAACATGCCACCATAGCACAGGACGCTCTTACAAATTCTCAACGCCCTGAAAGTGCCAAAACACAATATCCAAATGTCTTTATCGCAGGGGACTGGACAATGAAAGACCATCCATGCTGCATGGAAACAGCCGTTTTGTCTGCCAAAAGAGCTGTCTTCACTGCAATAAAAAGCTAGCTAATAGTCCATCAGCTCCAGCATCTCATCTACCAGATTGCGGGTTGCATCATATATCTCTGGCAAAGATGTGGCCAGCATGTAGCATGGCGTGGTTACAATCTTATGCTTGGCATCCACGCAAACCTCGGTTGCTCTTTTCTCCTCTGCCACGGCGCCCATTTTGGCCAAGCCGGCGGCAACTTTTTTATCATTGCCTACTGTTAGATGGATTCCCTCTTTACCCAAAACCTTGGCAACAACAACCGGAGCAATACACATTGCACCGATAACTATACCCTCCTTATAGCTTTCTTCCAAAGCACGACGGATTTCAACATTAACCTCACATTCCGCTCCTTTAACCGCAAAATCGCTCCAATTGAGCGCTGCGCCAAAACCGCCGGGGAAAACTATTGCGTCATAGTCTTTGGCCTTGAACTCGGCTATATCTTTAACATTTCCTCTGGCAATACGAGCGGATTCCGCCAAAACATTGCGGTTATCTTCATCGCCGGCAATGGCTACCGCATGACCGGTAAAGTGATCTATGGTGCGCGCTTGCCAAGTGTTGGGAGCAAAACACTGATAGGTGCAGCCTGACTGCTCTATCGCCAACATGGTGCATACGGCCTCGTGGATTTCTGAGCCGTCAAAAACGCCGCAACCGGAAAGTATAACTGCAAATTTTGGTGCCTGTTCTTCCATCAAAAATTCCTTTCGTTAAAATAGCTGTTGTCAAAAAGCTTAGTTCGCTTTATAAATGTCCTTATCTTTTTTACAATATAATTAGTCTTGGAACGAAAGCAACTAAAATTATGCAATCTCAAATTACTACTTTGAAAAACGGTCTCCGCATTATCACCTCAAACTTTCCGCAGCTTGAAAGTGTAACGGTTGGCTTGTGGGTTAAGACCGGCTCTGCCTACGAGACGGAAGACATTAACGGAATCTCTCACTTTTTGGAGCATATGTCTTTTAAGGGAACCAACACCCGCACGGCTCTGCAAATCTCTGAAGAAATCGAAGATGCCGGCGGACAATCCAACGCTTATACCGCCAGAGAGTTTACTGCCTACTATGCCAAAATGCTCAAAAACGATTTGGAGCTGGCAGTTGATGTCTTAACGGATTCCCTTTGCAACTCAATTTTTCCGGCTGATGAGCTCAAAAAAGAACAAGAAGTTGTCGTTCAAGAGATCAAACAAACTTTTGACACGCCGGATGATATTATTTTTGACTATCTGCAAGAAACTGCCTTTCCAAACCAAGCTTTGGGCCGGCCTATTTTGGGATCAAAAAAACATGTTCGCTCCTTTAGCCGCGAAACTTTGTTTAACTACCTCAAAACCAACTATGCTGCAGAAAATATCGTGGCTTGCGCGGTCGGCAATATCGACCACGAAAATTTTGTAAAAATGATTGAGCAACGCCTTTCCTCCCTGCAGCCGCACACTCATTTTACGCCTGATATTCAAAAATATCAGGGAGGCTTTTTCTTTGAACCGCGCAAAATTGAACAAGCTCACGTTATGCTTGGTTTCCAAGGTCTGCCTTATGAAACCGAAGACTATTATCCGAGCGTTATTTTGGCTAATCTGTTGGGCGGCGGTATGACATCGCGTCTGTTCCAAGAAGTGCGTGAAAAACGAGGGCTTGCTTACACTGTTTACAGTTTTACCGCGGCCCATACCAGCACCGGCCTGCTCGGAATTTATGCCGGCACGGGAGCCAAGGACCTAAAGCAACTGCTACCGGTTATTGCCACCGAAATTAACAAAATTCGCCAAGAGCCGGTTTCCGCTAAAGAGCTGCAACGGGCAAAAACGCAGATGAAAGCCAGTATGCTGATGGCACTTGAAAGCCCGTCCTCCACTGCTGAAATGTTGGCCAGACAGTTGCTCATCTATAACCGCATTATTCCGGTTGAAGAAATGGTTGAGAGAATCGAAAAAGTCTCTCAAGATGATATTATGCGCTTGGCCAGACAAATATTCTCTTCTAACCCAACCTACACCCTGCTCGGTGCCATAGACCAAAAGGTTGAATACGACGGGCTGAAATGCCTGCTCAAGATTTAAGCCCTTTATTATCCGAATCTTAAGATTCTTTGTGCTATCTTAAGGTATCTTATTTCTAATAGTGGAGCTTTGTTATGTCTCGCGCAGAAGATATCTTTCAGAAACTCATCTATTTTGGTGAAGATGCCATTGATGAGTTTATCTTAAACCGCCAAACCGAAGAGCTGTTTTTGGATTTTAAGCAAGCCGTTTCTGATGGCAAAAATTTTACCACTCTTCACCGCGATGACCGCAAAAACTTGGCTAAAGCCATTTCCGGTTTTGGGAACTCCGAAGGCGGTGTGGTGCTTTGGGGTGTGGAGTGTTCCAGAGACCTTGAAGCCGGCGATGTGGCAAAAGCTAAAGTGAAAGTCAGAAATGTGCACCGTTTCTTGAGCTGGCTTGAAAACGCCATCTCGGGGTGCACTATTCCCAGCCACAACAAAGTGCGCAACCATATTGTCAGTGTCGATGAAAACGGCGATGGTTTTGTGGCAACCTATATTCCCAAGTGTGACATTGCCCCGCTCATGACAACCGGCAGTAATAGTATTTATATCCGTTCCGGTTCTAACAATGTCCCTGCTCCTTATGCCGTGATTGCAGGAATGTTTGGACGTGCTCCCCAGCCTAATGTAGAGCTCCTGATGGGAGACCGCAAAATTGAGGCTTTGGAAAATGTTGATGAAGATATGCTCTACCCCAACAGCATTGATAATCCGCCTTCTCAATACGTTAAAATCAGTTTTGCTCTCCAAGCCTCAAACAACAGCAATGTTATTGCCAGAGAGCTTTATCTCTCTTGCCGCGTGATAGAAGACGGCGGAGAATACAACAAAGTTCGTTTTACCAATTATAATCAAATGGACTCCATCCCCGGAATTGAGGGGCAACTCAATCTGATTACCAGACCTGAATTACGTTTGCCGCCCAGAGGAATCATCAAATTTTGCAATATGGAAATTATTCTCTCCCCTTATATTGACGAGGACCTCAAGCTTGAGGGCGTTATCGGAGCGGACCAAGCTGCGCCGAGAGATTTTAGAATTTATATTCCTAAAAACAAACTACGTTCCTATGTGGCAAAAGTTATTCGCGGAGAAGAAACCTCTACCCAGCTGTTGGCAGAATTTTTCAGCGAATATGTGGCCGGAGAACTCTGATGCCGGAGATTGAAATTTATACGGACGGTGCATGCTCCGGCAACCCAGGTGCCGGTGGTTGGGGTGTTATTTTGCGTTATGGCAAAACCGAAAAAGAGCTAAGCGGCGGTGAAACATTGACTACCAATAATCGGATGGAACTACAAGCCGTTATCAATGCTCTTAAAGCCCTAAAAAAGCCATGCCAAATCACCCTTTATACCGACAGCCGTTATGTGATGGACGGAGTAACCAAGTGGCTGCCGAATTGGAAACTCAACAACTGGAAAACCACCAATAAAAAATCGGCAGTTAAGAATCTTGAACTCTGGCAAGAGTTGGACGGCCTTTTATCGCATCATCAAATTAAATGGGTGTGGGTTAAGGGGCACAACGGTCATCCCGAAAACGAGCGTGTCGACAAATTAGCCCGTGATCAGGCGAAGGCACATCTTGCGCAAACTAATTTGCAAGAGCTTCAATAGTTCTTTTTAAATCTTGCTCATTTAAGATCTCCGGCAAAACCATGCCTGAGGGAATTTTAGGTGTGAAAATCACATAAAACGGCAAGCCGCTGCGGCCGAATTTTTGCATAAAAGCCAAGATTTCTTCATTATAATCGGTCCAATCTATTTTTATCTCAACAACATCGTATTGCGCCATCAGCTCCTTTACTTGCGGTGCATCAAGGGCTGCAAAATCATTGTACTTGCAGCTCAAACACCAATCGGCTCCGATTTTTAGC
>CALXVW010000038.1 GCA_944392185.1 uncultured Alphaproteobacteria bacterium | reverse complement strand
GGTTTCAACGTCTCGTTAAATAACGGATTTACAAATTCTTCCGATGAAAATATCCGGCAAGATGATACAAACACTACTAAAAACAACAATAACTTTCTCATGTGAAACAGACCTCCTTATTAGATAGTTTGATTTTAATAATAGGCTTTAAAATTTGGCCGTTTAATTTGCAGTTAGTATCTTTTTCGTATAAATTAACATTCTCAAAACAGCGTCTCGTACAAGGTTTTCGACTTCTGTCGAACTCAGTCTATCCGCAACTGAACCACAGAATAAATGCTCATTCTCACTATAACAAGCATTGCTATAATTGTACATTGAGGCATTCCATTCATAAGCCGCAGAAATAAACTTCGAAAAAGCTTTTTTCATTTCTGTTTCTTTTTCCGCATAAAATAACTCAAATGTTTCGTTGGCAACTTTTTGATAGCATTTGACTAATTCATTATTAAGCTTTTGTATTTTTCTGTTGTCTTCTTTTTGCTCTGCCACAGCCAAATTCTGCTTTTGTGCCAGCAAACAGTTATCAACCGCCTTGCCCAACCTCTCAATATCTGAAAGTGATTTATTGGTATCAGCAAGAGAGGCTGACGTTGCAAAAAGTAAAAATAAGATAGACATCAGGATTTTTTTCATTATGACATTATCCTTTCTGACAAACTAATCTTCTGAAATAGAGAACCAAGTAATTCCGTTAACTTGCCCATCGGTGTTTGCCATATATTCTTTGACTTTCCATTGCGCATAGTTGCAGAAATAACCTTTGCAAGGGAATATTTGATAGGTATAAATATACGTTACGTCTCTGTTGCTCAGTGGATTGAAAAATGTGCACTTTAGAGAGACTTTTTCCCAGGCGTTTTCTAACAGCTCACACTTTTTTATTACCTCATATCCGGCGTTGGAAATACGAACCCGGGTCGGAGAAAGTTGGGTCGTCCAGCCAGTTCGTGAAGTTGGTTTCAACGTCTCGTTAAATAACGGATTTACAAATTCTTCCGATGAAAATATCCGGCAAGATGATACAAACACTACTAAAAACAACAATAACCTTCTCATGTGAAACAGACCTTTTCTGCTATTATGTATTCAATGTTTGCTCATCTTGCACTTTTGAGCTTACTTAAGGCTGTTTTTGACGGCGTCTACAACCTCTTCTACCGTGATGCCAAAGTACTTGTAGAGCTCCCCGGCCGGACCCGAGGCGCCAAAACCGTCCATGCCGATGATATCACCTTTCTCCCCGACATACCTTTCCCAGCCAAATTTGGAGGCGGCCTCAACCGCCACACGCGGCGCATGCCCCAAAACCTCTTCCCGATAAGGCTCGGGCTGAGCATCAAACAACTCACAACACGGCATTGAAACCACCGTAACCTCAAGCCCTTCTTCTGCCAATTTGGCTCTGGCCTCCATAGCCAGAGAAACTTCTGAGCCGGTGGCAATAATGGTAGCTTGCCGTTTTTTGGCATCACCGGCCAAAATATAGCCGCCCTTGGCCGTGAGGTTTTCTTGTGCGGATTTTCTCAGCAAGGGTAGATTTTGCCTTGTCAGCGCCAAAATGCTCGGCTTATCCTCGGTGCTGATGGCCAGCTGCCAAGCCTCCGCCGTTTCCACAACATCGCACGGACGAAATGTCAGAATCCCAGGCATGCAACGATATGAGGCTAAATGCTCTATCGGTTGATGCGTGGGGCCATCCTCCCCAACGCCTATCGAATCGTGGGTTAATACATATATAACCCGAACCCCCATCAGTGCCGCCAAACGCATGGACGGGCGCATATAATCCGAAAATACAAAAAACGTGCCGCCAAACGGAATTAATCCGCCATGTAAGGCCAAACCGTTCATAATCGCTGCCATGGCATGCTCTCGGATGCCATACATGATGTTGTTGCCGTTATAGTCCGCCGCAGTTACGGTTTTTGAAGCCTTGGTCAGGGTCAAATTTGAGGCCGCCAAGTCTGCCGACCCGCCTACTAACTCCGGCAGATTGGGCATGATTGCCTCCAAACACATTTGCGATGCCTTACGCGTGGCCACTTTGGTCTGCTCGGCAATGGCTTGTTCTTTTAACTTATTCAACTCCTTATCCCAGCCTTTGGGCAATTTGCCGGCTATGGCATCTAAAAAGTCTTTGCCTTTTATTTTGGCTCTTTTCTCCCAATCTTTATATGCCGCCAAAGAGCGTTTGCCTGCCTCCCTCCAATTTTTTAGCGTCTCAGAAGGAACCTCAAACGGTGCCGCTGTCCAGCCCAAAGCTTTGCGCATGGCGGCAAGCTCTTCCGCCCCCAGAGGTGAGCCGTGGCATTTGGAGGTGCCGCATTTGCTAGGTGCGCCAAAGCCTATCTTGGTTTTGCAGGCAATCAGTGTCGGTTTTTTGGATTTTTGCGCCTTCTTTATGGCTTTTTCTATCTCTTTATAGTTGTGTCCATCAATGCTTATGGTGTTCCAGCCGACTGCCTCAAAACGTTTTATCTGGTCCGTTGAATTGGCGGCGCTTACAAGGCCATCAATGGTAATATCATTATTATCCCAAAAGACTATAAGCTTGTTCAGCCCCAAATGTCCGGCCAAAGAAATGGCCTCTTCCGAAATACCTTCCATCAAACAGCCATCGCCCGCTATCACATAAGTATAGTGATTGCAAACATCTTCTCCATATTTGGCGGCCAGCATACGTTCTGCCAAGGCCATACCAACAGATGAGGTTATACCTTGCCCCAAGGGGCCGGTGGTCATGTCTATTCCGGCCAAGTGCCCATATTCAGGGTGGCCGGCCGTTTTGGCTCCCAATTGGCGAAAATTCTTGATATCTTCTATGTCTATATCCTTATACCCAAGCAAATATAAAACAGAATAAAGCAGCATGGAGCCGTGGCCAGCTGAAAGAACAAAGCGGTCTCTGTCAAACCAGCGCGGAGTATCCGGATTTAGTTTGATGAACTTGGTGAACAAAACCGTGGCGACATCAGCCATGCCAAGCGGCATTCCCGGATGCCCGGAATTTGATTTTTCTATTGCATCTGCCGACAAAAAACGAATCGCATTTGCCATCAAACGTTCTTTTGCATGACCTAGTCTGAAACTCATATTACCTCTCCTTAAATCAAAACTTTTAGCGGCGAACCGAGCAACTTCCGCATTCAGATGTTTTTGGGGCCGGTGTTGGCGCCTGAACTTGTGTTGTCGGACCTTCTGAAAAATCTGCTTCTTCAATTTCTATGAACCCGCAAGGTGTTTCAACTATTCCGTCTTTTCTACGGCCTCTTTCTCGAGAGCGGGTGTCAAATGTGCGCTGGTTATAGTCAGCCTCTGCCGCAGAGACATCTAGCCCCAGCAAAATCTCTATATCATCTTGATATAAAGGAATTTTCACCTTTACCGGACGACCGCTAAACGTTGTTTCCCTATCATCAACATCTATTTTGCCGCGGGCAAAATAGCTCCTTTTGCCAACAAACTCCGGCGGTCCTTGCTCAATATTAGTATAAAAACTAAAATCAACCGCAGTATCTGCGCTATCCTGCAATCTGGTCAGCCTAAACTGTGGAGTGATAACCGCATAGCGGCGAGAGGTTCCATCTACCACATAGCAATAGCCCTCATAGCCTGTCAGCTCCACCCGGAAATTATCTTTATAATTGACTATTTGCGTGAGGTAAGCCTCACCTCCCGGAATTTTAACATTGGGGCAACGGAAATCTTCTGCTCGGTGACTTGCCGTGCAGGAAGCAATCATCAATAATGCTGTCAGCCATACATATTTTTTCATCTTGTCCTCAATCTTAAAACATCATTATTCATTTGTAAACAACGCAACCAACTCACTGTGGTCAGAATACACAAATTGGTCCACCATGGTAATGGAATCAAGACTATAGCCTGCCTCCAACAGCCTTTTTGCATCGTTAGCAAAAGTTGCCGGATTGCAGGAGATGGCTATAATCTTCTTGGGCCTTGCCTTGCACAACATTGCCACCTGAGCTGCGGCCCCTGCCCTTGGGGGGTCAAAGACAACCACATCTGCCCCACTCAACTCTTTTTCATCTAATGGATATTTGAACAAGTTGCGTGCCAAAACCTCAACATTGCTGATTTGGTTGCGATTGAGCGAATCCTTGAAACCTTTTAACAGCTCCTCAGACGAATCCACTGATACAATTTTATTTTCTTTATTCTCCGCCAAGATGTAGGAAAATGTTCCGACCCCGCAAAAAAGGTCAAAAATTTTACCACGGCTATTTCCTAAATATTTCTTCACTATTGATGTGAGAGCCTCTTCCCCTTCCTTGGATGGCTGCAAAAAGGTGCCGGCCGGAATAAAGACATCAAACTTGCCAATCTTTATATATGGTTTGGCTTTTTCGATTATCGGCTCAGCTGAATCTGATACTCTGCGACGATGAGAGACTCTGATGATTTCATCTGCTTGGGAAATTTTTTCAAAAATTATCATCCGATGATTTAATTCTAACGGAGCATCATATTCTAAAACCACGTCAATACCATTGGCAGCCTCACAGAGCCAAACATCTCCAACGCTGATATGTTGATTGATGATTTTTTTGCCTTTTTTTATCTGATAAGGTTCAGCACAAATCTCTTGCAAAAGATTTCTTAAAATCGGCAACACCTTGTTGAGTTTTGGTGTTAGTAGCGGGCAATATTCAATATCCGCTATCTCTGCGCTTTTTTGGGCATTGAACCCCAACACTATTTTGCCTTTGTGGTTTTTAAAAGCCATTGCTGCCCGCCTTCTGCTGCCATCACTAATAAAAATCGGGGCCTCCCACGGCAGCTCTACCGGCAGGGAAGAAAGCATCTTTTTCACTTTGCCGAACTTTTCTTCTCTGTATTCTTTTTGCTCCTGCCCGCGTTTCGGACAACCTCCGCAAATTGTTTTCAGAGCACAATCCATTATTTACTTTCTTTCTGGTTTGATGGTTCTTCTATTTGAGTATCTTCATTTGAAATTTGAACAGCTTCAACTCTGTCTAATAACGATATTTCTTCACTATTTTCTTTATCAAACACAGGATGATGATTTTGGCTTTCATCTTTGTGCTCAACTTGGCTTGAGGCCGTAAAGGCCTTCAAGTCCTCTTCTGTAAAGACCTCTACTCGGTTTCGACCGTTCTGTTTGGCTTTGTAGAGTGCTTCATCTGCCGTTTTTATCAATGTATCAATATTATCTGAAACATCCGATGATGATACGCCAATCGAGACCGTAAACGTTACCGGCTCCTTAGCATCTGAATATACAACCTGTTTAGATATGCTATCACGCAATCTATCTGCAACAATTTTTCCTTGCTCGGCATGAATACCAGGCAAAAAGACGACAAACTCTTCGCCTCCATAGCGGGCAACAATATCATTATCCCTTAGAGCCCTTTCTGCCGTGGTGGCCAACTCTATTAAGACTTTATCTCCTATTTTATGACCATATGTATCATTAACATTTTTGAAATGGTCGGCATCAAGCATCAATATCGTATACGGCAAATCTTGTGCTTTTGCCTCTAAAATTCTCTTATTAACCTCGTCTTCAAAATAACGCCGATTGTAAAGAGATGTCAGAGGATCTCTGATGGCTTGATTCTTGAGCAGCGCCTCTCGATTTTTACGCGAGGTGATATCTTGAAATGCTGAGTACAGAGCAACATCATAATTATAATCTATGATATTTACCGATGCTAACAGCCAAAAAGGAGTATCTGACAAAGGTGTTTTCACTAAAACCTCAAAATCTTGCACTTCTCTCTCGCTTTCTAAACGCTCGGTTAGTAATTGGCGATTATCAGAATCGGCAAAAAAGTCCCTTAAACGATACCTTTCCAGCTCTCTTGGATTAATACCTAACAACTTGACCGCATTGTTATTGGCTAAGATAAGCCTATCATCTCCCAAACGAGAAATTATTATCGGAAACGGAGATAGGCGAATGATCTCTTCAATTTTTTTATTATATTTATCTATTTCTTTGGCTGATTTTCCAAGTCTTTGATTTAAAGCATCTACTTTCATCATCATAACCGATAATGCCAACAAAACATATAATAATGCCGGAATGTACCAAAAGCTATTTATCTTTTCTATAAAAAATCCGCAATATTTGCAGACGAGAACGGTAACAATTACTGATGTGGCCAGCGCTGCAAGCATCGAGCCGCTTTTAAATTCTTTGCTACTCTGAGACAATAATCCGGCGGCTAAACACGCAAATCCGGCCAAGGGAAATATTTGCCGCATTTGGTTGACTACATCGCCATTGGGGATGATGAATATAAACAGAGAAGCCGCCATTGCTCCTAATATCCATAATCCGGCGACAACCCAGTTTAACAAAACTCCGTTAACCATAAAACGAATGGCTGATAATGCCAAGAATATCATGGCCGACAAAGATAATAAAAGCTCCAAAAACACATAACCTTCTATGCTTTTTCCTTCGGCATATACCGATACACTCCCATATGCTGCCGCGGCGGCTCCAAAATCGACGACCAAACCTATAAACAAAAACCATAACGGCGCAAAAAGTTTATCTTGCCCGGCTGTTGCATAAATACCCGCAAAAAATAAAACGGCTAACGATAATAATGTTGTGAAAAAATATTGTGATTGTGCAAAAACTTCAATACTGCCCATTATACGGCTCCTTTTTATCCTCTGTTTTGCAATAGTGTAGATAATCTTTATTAAAATAAATTAAAAAATTGATGATTATTTAAACCTTTTGAGATACTATATTGCTATCTTAATGATTTAACAAGCCCACGAGGAATATTTTATGAATAACCCTGCCGCAAATCACTATAGTCACAAACTTGAATTTAACCTTACTAAAATTCCTGCCAAAATTTCTGATCGTACCAGCTGGCGTTTTTTGCTGCCGGGAATTATATTCGGCGCATTGCTTTTTTTACTCGGCCTTTATGAGATGCTGAATGGGTTTGACTATACTAACCCTAATGTGGCCGAGATTATTCCCTTGGAAGCTTTGCCTACCTACAAACCACTTCTTAATCCCGTTATTTTTGATATTATCTTCATGATTGTCGGTTTTGGAATCATTGTCGCCAGTGTTGCCTCTTATCTGCGCTATCGAAAATTTATTTTTGACGGCAAAACAATGATGATTGGCAATCGTTCCGTATGGGGTAAAAAACGAATCGTCAAAGAAAGCTTTAAAAATTATCTCGGCGTGCGCTTCAGAGTGGCATTTTACCAATCCGGTCTTATTAATTCAAATAAATACATTATTGAACTTTATCATAAAGATCCCCAAAAAATTGTACCTTTATATATTTCAACCTCATCTGAAAATGTACGAAAAAAATGGAAAGAATATGCCAGATTCTTTAAACTTCCGGCTCTCATCAATACGGATGAAGGCCTACAAACAAAAGAACTCAAAAATCTTGATAAATCTGTTAAAGAATTGGCCAAAATCGGTTATGTCGTCGATGACTATGATGCTTATGAAGAACTTCCCCACGGCATGGACTTTGCCAGACGAAAAGATAAAATTGTACTAAAAACCCGCAAAATTATTTGGGATGCTTACAATTTTATTGCTTGGTTTGTTATTTTCTTTGTCGGGCTCGGTCTCGTTTGTATGGCCTTTAATCCAAAAGCTTATCACTCCCAATTTGCTTTGCCTTTTTATGCCATGATTTCAATTATGACTCTCATTTTAGTGGCGGCAATCTTTGTTCTCTTCCGCAAAGAAAAATTAGTGCTGAAAAAACATAAAATCGTTCATACTCACAAATATATGATGTTCTCCACCAAACATAATGAAATTAACAAAGATGAAATCGAAGCCATAGAAGTTACCCAAAACCCCGCCAGCGGACGCTTCTTTGTTTCTATTATCTCAGATAACAAAACCGTGGCTTTTGGTGCTAAGCTGCCAATAAAAACCCTACAATGGATTAAACGTTTCCTTATCCATGACGTTATCAGATAAATTTCGTTTGCTATTTTTTCATTAGCTTATATATTAACTAAAAAGACTTTGCTGTTTTAGGAGATACCAGATGATTAAAAAAGCCAAAAAAGTAAAAGATATTATTGAAGAAGACCCGTTGCTCAAAGAAATTTCCGATGATGTCAAAAATGATCAGATGAAAGTTTTGTGGGATAAGTATGGGCTTTATATCATTATCTTTGTTGCCGTGGCTCTAACAGCAGCCGTGAGTTTTGAAACTTTTAAAAACTGGGCAAATAAACGCAATCAAGAAATTTCTAATGCTTATGCCGTGGCTCTGTCCCTGCAAAGCCAAGGCAAACTTGATGAAAGTTTGAAGCTTTTTCAGAACCTTGCCGGGCGTTCAGGGTTGTATGCCGATATCGCTAAGTTGCAGATTGCCAATATCTATTTTGAGCAAAATAAACCTCAAGAGGCTGTCAAAATGCTGGAACAATTGGTGGAAAGTGCTGAAAGTTCTCAAATGCAGGAAATTGCCGCTCTTAAATTGGCTGCTTATAAAATTGATACCAACGCTCCGGCTGAAGAAGTACAAGAAATCTTGCAACCTCTGACCTTGGAAGAAAACGGCGGAAGTTATAATGTGGCAAGAGAGCTTTTGGCGATGCTTGCCATTCGTGACGGAGATTTGGAAACTGCCAAAAAAGAATATGAACAAATTGTCGCCTCCGCTTCCAGCTCTGATGAGCTGAAATCTCGTGCTCAGGATATGATTACAATTATTGATGACCAAAACAAATAACGGAGTCTTGTATCTATGAATGTTTGCCAATGTTCAAAGTTTGCTCTTTTTGCCGCATCTTTTTTGATGCTTTCCGGCTGCGGCTTGTTTGGCAAAGAGCCTCTCAATATTGAGGGAACAAGAATTGATGTTATCAGAGAAGATGTATCTTTGGCTCCAGACTATGCTCCGGGAGAAGTGAAAATTAAGCTCCCTGCTCCATATACCAATCCCAAATGGTCCCAAAATGGCGGCAATTCTATGCACCTGATGGGACATTTGCAGGCTGATGCAAAACTCAAAGAGATTTGGAGTGAAAATTTTGGTGAGGGAAGCTCTAAACGAGATTATTTAATTGCAGCCCCAATTGTGGCTTATAATGTGGTCTTTGCCATTGATGCTGACGGCGTGGTCTCTGCCAGACGCTTGGATGATGGCAACCAAATTTGGGAAAAGCGCCTGAAACCCAGAAACAAGGCTGAAAGGGGAGCATCTCTTAAAGGAGCTGGAATTGCTGAATTCAACAAAAAAATCTATGCAACAACCGGCTTTGGCAGTGTTTTTTGCCTAGATATGCTGACCGGCAAACAAATTTGGCGCCAGGATATGGATGTGCCTTTGCGTATTGCCCCAACCATTAATGCCGGCAGAGTTTTGGTGCAAAGTTTTGATAACACGCTCTCGGCTCTTGATGCCGAAAGTGGCGAGATCTTGTGGAAAAACCAGACGGATTATGAAGCGACAACCTTGGTCGGCGGTGCTTCGCCCGCTTATAGCCCGGAGATGGATGTGGTGATTGCGGCATTCTCAAACGGCGAACTCCGAGCATTTAAGGCCAGCACCGGTACACCTTTGTGGGCAGACTTGCTTGTTTCACATAAACGCACAAACTCTCTTGCCTCCATATCTGCTATCAAGGCAAACCCCGTGATTGACGGAGACAAGGTTTTTGCCATCGGATACAACAGTGTGTTGACCGCCATTGATTTAAGAACCGGTGCCAGAATCTGGGAAAGAGAAATGGGCGGCACTAATCAGCCTTGGATTGCCGGAGACTATCTCTATGTCTTGACCAATGATTTTGACCTGATTGCTTTAAATAAACAAAACGGTAAAATTATTTGGAACACGGCTATCCCCAAAGGTGATGACTATGACGAGAAAAACGGCGTATTCGCCAGCGGCCCGATTTTGGCAGACAATAGATTGATTGTCACATCCTCAAACGGATATATCTTTGCCGTTTCTCCTTATACGGGTGAGATTTTGAGCTATGTTTCTGCTGATGAAGGCATTGAATTGCCGCCGGTTATGGCCGCAGGGACGACCTTGTTTACCACCAATGACGCCGAAATGCTTGCTTATAAGTAGGATTAGAGATTATGGTTTTGAAAGTTGCAATCATCGGGCGGCCTAATGTCGGAAAATCTACTTTGTTTAACCGTCTTGTGGGGCGCAAAGTTGCAATTGTGCATGACAAACCCGGTGTTACTCGTGACCGCAGAGAGGCTGAAGCCAAGCTAAACGACCTCAGGTTTTTGGTGGTTGACACGGCCGGTTATGAGTACTCCAAACAAGATTCTTTGGAAAAGCGGATGTGGGAGCAAACACACCGCGCTATTGAAGAGGCCGATGTCACCTTGTTTTTGTTTGATGCCAGAGACGGCCTGCAGCCTTATGATGAACATTTAGCGCAACTTGTGAGAATGAGCGGCAAACCTGTTGTTCTGCTTGCCAATAAGTGTGAAGGCAAATTGCAGGAAGACAGTATTCATGAGGCTTATAAACTAGGTCTTGGGGAACCAATCCCCTTTTCTGCCGAGCACGGGCTTGGTCTTTTGGATTTGTATGACGCCCTCAAAGAGGAGGCTGAAAAGCTTCCCGAAGATGAGCCTGGTGATACAACCAGTGAAGAAACAAAAGACACCAAGCCTATCCAGTTGGCTATTGTAGGTCGGCCGAATGTCGGAAAATCCACTTTGGTTAATGCTTTGCTCAATGATGAGAGAATGTTAACCGGGCCGGAAGCAGGCGTAACCAGAGATGCTATTGCCACTGCTTGGACCTATATGGGGCGCAAGATTAATTTGGTGGACACCGCCGGGTTGCGCCGCCAGTCACGCGTTTCTGATTCTTTGGAAAAAATGTCTGCCGCCAGCACCAAACACGCTGCCTTTATGGCGCAAGTGGTGATCTTGGTTTTGGATGCCGATGCGGTTCTAGACAAGCAAGACTTGACCATTGCCCGCCAGGTTTTGGAAGAAGGGCGCGCTTTGGTAATTGCCGTCAACAAGTGGGATATTGCCAACCGTCGCGAAGCCTTGCAGCGCTTGAATGATAAATTGCAAACCTCTTTGGCGCAAGCGGAAGGCGTACCGACAGTTACCATCTCGGCCCTGAAAAAAGAAAATCTAGACAAGCTTATGCGGGCGGTTTTCAAGGTTTATGACCGTTGGAATATCCGTATTCCCACAGCACCGTTGAACCAGTGGTTTGCGGATATGATTGATAAATATCCGCCTCCGCTTGGTAAAAACAAACGCCGGATTAAGCTCCGTTATATCACCCAGGCCAAGACCAGACCTCCGTCATTTTATATCTTCTCCAGCAATCCGGAGGGATTGCCTGATGCTTACCTTGCATACCTCACCAACCAATTGCGGGAGGCTTTTGATATGCGCGGCATTCCTATCAGAATCACGGTACGCAAAACGAAAAACCCCTATGCGGATAAAAAATAAGATTTGTTTAACTTATAAACCCCCGCTCCTTCAAGAAGCGGGGGTTTATAATTAGTGGCTTTTAACTCTACCAAGCACCACTCGACCAGCTGCCATCGTTGGTAACTTTTGTTCCTTCAAATATACCTGAATATACGTTTAATTCTGCTGGTTTTGTTGGTGCATCACCACTTAAATAACGACAATTATAGAACATCCCTGCTGCATATGATAGGCTAGATGGTAGTTCAGGAATATTTCCTGTAAATTTCACATGACCAAACATATAATCGGCATTCCTTAAATTTTTTGGTAATTGGGGAACGGTGCCTGTTAATTTAGTACAACTATAAAACATATAAGAAGCTTCTTCTAAATTATTGGGTAATTGGGAAATATTACCAGTTAGATCACATCCGTGGAACATATGATTAGCTATAGTTAGTTTCCTAGGTAATTCTGGAATATCTCCTGTTAAATTATAACAGTCGTAAAACATATAATAACCGTTCTCTAAGCTCTCAGGTAATGTTGGAATTGAGCCTGTAAGTTGTTTGCAACCTCTAAACATATTTGAGCCGTCTATCAGCCCCATGGGTAATGCAGGAATTGAACCTGTTACCTGAGAACAATTAGAGGAAAATGCATTTGAATATGATGTAACGGTTTCAAGATCAAGTTGATTGATATTTGTTAAACTGGCGTCTGATACACTACCTATTCTAAACTCTTCAACATTTCCGGTTATTTTAATAGTATAACTACCTGATTTAGAATAGGTGTGACTGATATTACTTGTTAATGTTCCTTTAGAAGAAGTTGTTTCCTCTGTCACACTTTCATCACCCCAATCAATTCGATAAACATTTTTTTTCATATTTAAACTTATTTTACCTGAGGATCTGACATCAAATGTTAATGATATGGCGCCTGTAAATAATTTACATTTTCCATTAACAATAAATGCATCTTCTGCGCAACCTATTTCTTTATATTTTGATGTATCATCGCCGCAACCGACCGTGCAACTTTCACAAATTGCACCACTCGGGCAAGAAGTGAGGGTATATCCTGTACAATCATTGGGCGTGCAGGTTTTGCCAAGCTCGCATTTGCTCGGACATTCATCATAATATTTATCACAACCAAGGTCGGTTTCATTATCTGCCAAGCCTTCACATGGATCAAGCTTTCCGACCTCACACATGCTCGGACATTGACTATAATAACTCTCACATCCCCATTCTGTGGTATTATCAACCAATCCGGCACAGGGATCGTCCACACATTTATAATATGTTTCTCCGCTGGATTTATCCGTACATGATTGCGATAGATCTACCTTTTCACTATTTGAACAACCTATTCCCCCTGAACTTGCTTTGTATTTTGTCGGATCACAAATACATTCGGCATATTTTCCTCCGCAGCTGCTGCCTGAAACAATATAATCGCCAGAACAATTGCTATCATCATATGTATAAGTACTTGAGCATGCTGTACATGAATAACATTTGAGGCCGGGAATCGGGTCTTTTACAAGTGTGCAATCGCTATTATCCGGCCGATCTGCCGATGAATAATAGCCATAGGTGCTACAGGTTGGTGTGTTGGTGTGTGTGCCTGTATCACTTTGTTCAACCCGTTTCCCGTAAATAAACTCTTTCTGATAATCCGGAAGATAATAGGTACGCGCTGAAGCATTTAGAATAAAACTATAAAATGTGGCTACTGCCAATAGTACTAATTTCATCATCGCACACCTCATATAATTCATTATTTTTTTATTATAAAGCATCTTTATAAACGTGTCAATGCCTAATAAAACACTATAGACAAACAATACCCCCGCTTTAGTTAAAAAGCGGGAAGGGGCGGGAGTAAATTTGAACTTATTATTTTTGGATGATTTCCATATCTCGGATTTCTACTGCGGCCGGGTTATCAGGATACCCCTGCAGCTCCACTGAGAAATTTAATGGGCTATCACTTATTTGCATATTGATGGCTTCTTCCTCGTTTACTTTCAGGCTCAACTCTGACCCGTTTTTAGACAACTCAAAGCTATAATAAACATCGGGCTTGATCAATGGGCCGTCTTTTTCCAATACCGCAACCTTGTTCTTTAGCAATCTCAATTTGTTCTTTTCAGCTGAAATTTTCATCTCTACACCATAAATATTTTTGCCGGTGCCAAAAACAAAACGAATAGCCGCTTTTTTGGTGAGGCTCAGCATTTGAAAACGCAATGTGAAATTGCCTTTCAACTCTTCCGGATAATTTAAGACCAGGCCGGTGGAGCCTATGGCTTCTTGAACATAAAACGCATCTTCTCTTACTTCAAATATCGTGTCTTCTTGATTTTCAACCCAAGAAGATAAACTTTGCGGCGTGATTGCCTCTTCTCTATCTTTGGTGAAACTTGCCAGCCACACGCCGGCTCCTAAAATGCCTAAAACAATAAGTGCAACCAACAAAAACACGTATTTCTTCATTGTTATCTCCTATCTGCCAAAAACTGCATCTTTGAGGCGTTTTAGCGTTTCTTGCGCCACAGGACGCGCCTTCTTGGCGCCTTCTTGCAACATTTCTTCCACCTCATCAAAATGAGCCATATAGTAATTATACTTTTCTCTTGCCGCGCTTATCTCTCTGATGACCGCGTCAAGCAGCATATTTTTGATATGACCATAGCCCAATTTGCCTTGTCTTAGACCATCGCCCATCTCTTGCAGTTCTGCCGGAGCGGCTATTGATTTATAAATCTCATAAACCAAAATTCCCTCAGGGTCTTTGGGCTCCTCCAGCGGCCGGGAATCGGTCTTGATTGAGAAAATCGCCTTCTTTATGGCTTTGTCATCCTCAAACAAAGGAATAACATTGCCATAAGATTTGCTCATCTTGCGGCCGTCAATGCCGGGGACTACTGCCACATGCTCGTCAACATAATATTCCGGCAGATGCAACAGCTCTTTATTATAGTGAGCATTTATGGCGCCGGCAATATCTCTTGCAATCTCCACATGTTGGATTTGGTCTTTGCCCACCGGCACAATATCTGTATTAAATGTCAGAATATCTGCAGCCATCAGGGTCGGATAGGTATATAATCCCATATTAATGCCATCATCATCAGGCTTTCCTGCCTCGCGATTTTTATCTACCGCCGCCTTGTATGCGTGCGCCTTATTCATAAAACCTTTAGGCGTGTAGGCATATAAAATTGTCGTTATCTCAGGAATCTCGGGAATATCTGATTGACGGTAAAAGACCGAATGATTGGGGTCTAGGCCGCCGGCCAAATAAATGCAGGCAATCTCTTTTAATTTTTCGTTCAAAACTGCCGGATCTTTTTCCGCATTAATGGCGTGATAGTCGGCTATAAACATATAGTGGCGAGACGCCTTTTTGCCCAGTTCTATCGCCGGTTTGATGGCTCCCAAATAATTACCCAAGTGCGGCGTACCTGTCGGTTTTACCCCTGTTAGAATCGTCTTTCCTTCAAACATTTTAGTATTTACCTTTATTTTTCTGTTGAATTTATTTGCAAAAAAGATACTCTGTCTCTTAACTTAAATCAATTACTTTTTAGGAATAAATAAAATGCTGGATATTAAATTTATTGTCGAAAACACCGATTATGTTAAAGAAAGCTTGGGCAAAAAAGGTTTTGCTCCTGAAAATGTCGACAAATTAATATCAACCTATCTGGAGATGAATAAACTCAAAACATCATCCCAGGCTTTGGCTGAAGAAAAAAACAAGCTTAGCGCCTCTATTAAAAGCGCCTCGGCTGAGGAGCGCCCCAGTATCATCGCAAAAAGCCGTGAGATTGGTGAGGAGCTTAAAAAAGAGCAAGAAGAACTCTCCAAAATCGAGGCTGATTTTGAGTTGCAAATGCTCAAAATGCCTAACTACCCCAGCAAAGATTGTCCTGTTGGCTCTGATGAAAGCGGCAATGTGGTTATTCGCAAAGTGGGAGAACCGCGTAAATTTGATTTCTCCCCTCGTGATCATATTGAACTCATGGAACTCAACGATTGGTCCGAGATGGAGAGAATCGCCAAAGTTTCCGGCTCTCGTACCTATGCCATCAAAAATGACCTGGCCAAACTTGAACTCGCCATGCATATGATGGTTTTGGATAAATTGCGCGACAATGGTTTTACCGTTATCACCGTTCCCTCCATTTCTAAAGAACGTCCTCTTTATGGCCAAGGATACCTGCCTTTTTCAAGAGACGAGATCTACTATATGCCGGCTGATGATCTCTACCTCTCCGGTACGGCAGAGTTGATTTTGAACTCTTTGCGCGCTGATGAAATATTGACCGAAAACGAATTGCCGATTTTGTATGCCGGCTTCTCTCCTTGTTTCCGCCGCGAGGCAGGTGCCGCCGGTAAAGACACCAGAGGCTTGGTGAGAGTGCACCAGTTTATGAAAACAGAGCAATTTGTTATCTGCAAAAATGATTTGAACGAAAGTGAAAAATGGCACAAAAAACTTTTGGCCATCTCTGAAGAGGTTTTGCAAGATCTTGAGCTGCCCTACCAGGTTTTGGATATTTGCACCGGCGATATGGGTGCGCCCAAATATCGGCAATATGATTTGGAAGCCTGGGTTCCGAGCCAAAACTGCTACCGCGAAACCCACTCTTGCTCCAACATTACCGATTGGCAGGCGCGCAGAACCAACTTGCGTTACCGCGACAACGCTGACGGCAAAGTTAAATACGTCCACACTCTTAACAACACCGGAATTGCCACCCCGCGCGCTTTGGTGCCGTTTATTGAAAACCACCAAAATGCCGACGGATCGGTTAATATTCCGGCCAAACTTCAACCCTATATGGGCGGTAAAAAAGTCATCGGTAAGGGAAAATAATTTTTTCTCTTATGCATTTTTGAGCCCTGCTCTTTGGTGGGGCTTTTTCTTTGATTTATTTCCCATAAGCACGCAAAAATCGCATTTTGCTCCTTGTGCGATTGGCGGTTGAAGTCTTTCAAAAAAAATGCTAATATGAAAGTATGAGGAAAGACTGATATAAGGTGATGGTCGGGCTTTGTGAAGGAAGTTATTACCAGCAATAACCGCCCAAATGATATTTTATCATTGGACTTGCTCCGACCATCATAAACTTGTATCTGGTCTCGGCGTTCCGTTTAATGATAACGGAACGGTGTTGATAGAGCTTTAGGCGGTACCAACACCGCCGCTGATAAAATATCGGGAACCTTCACATCCCCAAGCCATCTCTGGCCTGCGCTTATGCTATACCAACATTTTTAAGATTTCAAGCTCTAATTCCCTAAAAATAGTTTTCTATAAAGCTTAAATGGCGCTTGCAACCCAACTTCTATGTTACTATAATGAGCCGGTTAGAAAAATCTGGATAAGGGAATATAATCATGCTGCCAGCAAGGGCTAAACTTCAGTATATATTGTTTGATTGGGATGGAACCTTGGCCGATAATGCCAAGGTAGTGCTGCAGTCGGTCAACCAAGTTTTGCAAGAATATAATCTCCCTGATTGGAACCAGATGAAAGCTCGCAGAGATCCTAAGCTTTCTCTTTGGGATAACTTTGCTAATCTGTTCGGGGCAAATGCCAATCAAGCCTATGAGCGTTATCTGCAAATCTACAAAAAAGCAACTCCCGCCATGGTGAAAGCTTTTCCCGGGGCTAAAGAGGTTCTGAACTTCTTGAAGGCCGAGGGCAGAGATGTGATGATTATGACAAACAAAGACCGCCGGCTTTTGGATATTGAGCTGCCTTTGCTTTATGACCCGAGTATTTTTACGAGAATCGTTTGTGGGCACGAGGCTCCCAGAGATAAGCCCTACCCCGAACATATTTTCTATACCCTGCGAGGACTGCTCCCGCAAATTGAAATCTCAAGACAAAATGTATGGATGGTGGGCGACAGCGACCAAGACAGTGACTGTGCCTTGAGCGCCAACGCTTTGCCGGTGCGAGTCAACCAAGCACTGTTTGGAGCGGATGCTTATAAATCTGATGAAATTTGCTATTTTGACAATTTTTCAGAGCTGCTTAAAAGCCTTAAAGGAGAATAGCCGATGTTTGATAATTTTGACTTTGACTATCAGAAACTACCAAAATATATCCTTATTGCCGCCATTATTATTGCCGTTATCTTGCTTAATTTCTTCTTTATTCGAGATTATATTTCTTCTAACTCTGAAACTATTAATAATTATGCCTTAAGGGATGCTGATATGAATCCGACCAGAGAAGCCGCCGTGGCCGGCCTTTTTTATCCGGCTGATTTTTATCAGTTGGAAAAAGATGTTAAAGGTTATTTGCAAACTAAAGCCCCTACCCTTACCAAACGACCGCATATTTTGGTGGTGCCGCACGCCGGGTATATGTATTCGGCGCAAGTGGCTGCTAAAGCTTATCAGCAACTTTTGCCCTTTGGCTCCGAGATTAGGAGAGTTATTTTAGTCGGGCCGGCGCATAGAGTGGCGGTGAAAGGTGCCGCTTTGTCCTCTGCGGCAAAATTCAAAACTCCGCTGGGAGAGGTGCCGACAGATAAAGAATTAACTCAATTTTTGGCGGCAAAGCCCGGATTTGTTTATAATGACAAAGCCCATAAAGATGAACATTCTTTGGAAGTGCAATTGCCTTTCTTGCAAAAAGTGCTCAAAAAATTTACCATTTTGCCCATTCTTTACGGGCAGATGGAGCCTGAAATTTTGGCGGCTGGTTTAGCTCCTCTGCTAAAGCAAAATGACACCCTGCTCGTGATTTCGGCTGATCTTTCCCATTATCTGGACTCTGACACAGCCAAAAAGGTAGACAGCACAACCGCACAAATGGTGGAGCAAGGTTTGCCCTTGGATGAGCACCAATCTTGCGGGGCTATCGGCATCAATACAGCCATGATTTTGGCGAAAAAAGAAGGCCTGCGCCCCAAGCTTTTGGATATGGCTAATTCCGGGGATGTCAGCGGAGAAACAAACAGCGTGGTCGGCTATGCCGCGTGGGTTTTTGCCGGAAAAGAAACTCCCGGGCCAGAACTTTCTCCTTTGGAGCAAGAAGTTGAAAATTTGAATAACTTTGCCCGCCACAATAAAGAAAACCTCATCAAAATTGTTAAACTTTCTCTTAGTGATGCGGTTTTAGGCAAGCACTATACCCCCTCAAGAGAAGAATATCCCAATGTCTTGTTTGACAAAGGCGCTGCTTTTGTAACTCTTACAAAAAACGGCGAGCTGCGTGGCTGTATCGGCTCTTTGTTGCCGGACCAGGCCATTGCTTTGGATATTGCCCAAAACACTTTTGCCGCCGCTAATGAGGACAGCCGCTTTGCTCCCTTAAATGAGGCCGAATTGCCGCAAGTTAAGGCCAGTATCTCTCTTCTTTCCAGCTATGAGAAAATCAAGTTCAAAAGTGAGGAAGATTTGCTTAGTCAAATCATTCCCGGTACAGATGGACTGGTTTTGATTGACGGCGACAGACAAGGGCTTTTTCTGCCCTCGGTTTGGAAGCAAATTCCACAAAAACAAGAGTTTTTGAACAACTTGAAAATTAAGGCCGGGCTCAGTCCTTCTTATTGGTCAGATAACGTTAAAATCTTTCGTTTCCGCACGGTGGAGGTTAGTGAATAATGAAATATAAAATTGCCATTCCTGAAGAAAAACTTGATGATATCTTTGCTAATCGGCTTCGCAAGGTGAAGCTGATTGATGAGAATTTTCCGGGCTACCTGGCTTTGGCGGAAGGGGATAAAAAAGCTCTGCACTATTTGGTGAGAGCCTGCAAAATGATGAATGATGTTTCCTTGGAGCAGGACCACCCACTCAATCTGGAGCTAAAAAAAGAGCTGGAGCAAGAAGCCAAAACCAGCTCCCATGCGGCCAAAGCTTTGCGCCTGTTTAACTCCTTTAACGGCGCCAGCGGGCATAATGGTATTGACCAAGAGCCGATTGAGATTTTTGAAGGCGTGCATTTGCTGCCGGGCAGAAATTTCTATCCGCAAGACCTGGAGGTTGAGAAATTTCACCGTATTTTGAAAGATATGCTCAAAAACGGGCGCAAAGAAGAAGTGAAAAAACTCCTCTCTGCCCGCACTTTTGTTCGCTATGACGGCAAAGGCGGCCTTAAGGCTATTGACTATACCGAATATTTTGCACCGCAATTTTCTAAAATTGCCAACGAGTTGGAGCTTGCCGCCCACTATTCCACCAATGAGGCTTTTAATGACTTTTTGGGTTGGCAGGCGCAGGCTTTGTTGCAAAACAACGAAGACATGGATATGCTGGCCGACAAACACTGGGCCGTGCTGCAAGATACGCCGCTGGAATTTACCATCAGCCGAGAGAATTATGATGATGAAATCACGCCGACCGTGTTTGATGATGTAGAACTCAAAACCTTGCTTGAAGAAGCCGGAATTGAGCCCATTGCCAAAGATATGCTGGGCGCCAGAGCAGGCATCATCAACAAAGAAGGAACAAAACTATTGCTCACCTTCAAAGAGCAGATGAAATCTTTGGCGCAAAAAATGCCTTTTGCTGAGAAATATCATCAGACCATTACCGATGGGGAGAACCTCAAGCAGACCATGGTTGATGTTGACTTGGCCGCTCTGCAGGGTGATTTTGCCCAATGCCGCGGCGCTATCACCACAGCCGAGAATCTGCCCAACGATGACAAGCTCTCGGTCAAAACCGGCGGCGGCAGGCGCAATGTTTACCACCGCCAGGTGCGTATGAGCTTTGATGCCGAGCGTGATAAAAAACTCTTGCAAGCCTTGGTGGCGCCTGAATTTCATCAATATTACGACCATGAGGCGGACCACATCTTCGTTATCGGGCATGAGAATGGGCATTCCCTGGGGCCTGACAGTTTCTATAAAGATGCCTTGGGAGCTTATCGGCACATCATTGAAGAAAACAAGGCCGATATCGTTTCTATTGTGATGATGCCGGAATATGTCAAAAGCGGTGTTATTGATGAGCTGATGCTCAAGAAAATTTACACCACTTGGGTTATTCGTTTCTTGTCAAAAGCCAAGCCGATTGAAAGCCACCGCGTGGGAGATCTTATCCATTTCAACTTCTTGCTTGAAAAAGGTGCTATCCGTATCAACAGCGACCGCAAAATTGAAGTTGATTTTGAAAAAATGCCGCAGGCAGTGAGCAAGCTTTTGGATGAAACCATTGAAATCCAACTCTCTCGCTCCCCGCAAAAAGCTAAAGCTTGGATTGATAAATATACCAAGTGGGAAGACTTGCAAATCTATATTGCCAATACTTTGCAAAGTCTCGGGGTTAAAAACTATATCGAAATTGAGGCTTATTTCTAATGTATTACAGTTTGTTTGAGATTTTTTCAATTGGTTTTGGCCATTCCAGCAGGCACGCGGTTGGGTGTAGCCGCGGGGACAAGCGCTGTCTTGATAGTTGGAGAGCCAATGGCGATCTTGCTAATGTC
>CALXVW010000037.1 GCA_944392185.1 uncultured Alphaproteobacteria bacterium | reverse complement strand
GGTGGCGCCTGAGAGCATGCGCGCGATTTCTTCCCTGCGGGCGGCGTTGTCCAACTCAAAAACAGCCGTGGTGGTGATATTATCTTGAGTGCTCTTTTCAACTTTATAATGCTGACGGCCTTGGGCTGCCACCTGCGGAGAGTGGGTGACAACCAAAACCTGAACATCTGCCCCCAAGCGGCTTAGGCGTTCTCCCACCGCTTGCGCAGTGGCTCCGCCGATACCGGCATCAACCTCATCAAAAATCATGGTGCCGACTTTTGAACTCTGAGCCAAATTCACTTTCAAGGCTAACATAAATCTTGCCAACTCTCCGCCAGAGGCTATCTTGCCCAAGGGACCCTGCGGGGAGTTCGGGTTGGTGGAAACCGTGAACGAAACACTATCGGTTCCGTGCTCTGACCAGCTGCTCTCCGGCAGTTTTTCCAACAAAGTGGCAAATCTTGCTTTTTCCATTTTAAGCGGCGGAAGCTCTTCCATAATCTTGGCATCAAGCTTTTGAGAAATATTCATCCGCTCATCATGCAAAAGGCCTGTTTCTTCCAAATACTTCAGCCTGCTTTCTTGTTCCTTTTGACGTAAGTTATTGATATGGTCCTCGCCAAGCTCAATGCTGTTTAGCCTATTTTTGAACTCTTGCAAAGTATCTGCCAGGTCATCTACCCCGACACCGTGCTTGCGCGCCAAATCTTTGAGCGCAAACAAGCGCCCGTCTATATTCTCTTGCTCCGAGGTATTAAGGTTGATATCGGCAGAGGCGCTTTCTATCCTCTCCAAGGCATCGGCCACTTCAACCAAAGAGCTGTCTAGCGCCGCATAAATATCATCATATTTGCCGCCAACATATTGATTAGCCTTATCAACCGCGGACATGGCCTGCCGCAACATTGAGGATACATCCTTATTGCCGCTTAAGGCTTGGTAGGCATAGTTTAGGCTCTCTAATATCTTTTCTGCGTGCATCAGCTCTTGGCGACGGTTGGCAAGCTCTGCCTCCTCCCCTTTTAGAGGCGATATTTGCTCTAATTCTTTGACCCAGTGGCGGAGGTTTTCCTCTTCTTCCTTGGCTTTGCTCAAATCTTCTTCAGCCTTTGCTCGCTCGGCTTTGGCACGGCGGTAATCCTCCCACGCCACGGCCACCTTATTTAACAGCTCCGTATATTGCCCATAGGCATCCAAAATATCGCGATGGTTGGCCGGGTTTAACAGTCCTTGGTTGTCAAATTGGCCGTGAACCTCCACCAACAAAGGGCCTATTTCTTTCAACAACCTTGCACTTATCGGTTGGTCATTGACAAATATCTTTCCTTTGCCACTCCTATCCAGCGTTCTTTTGATGATGATTTCACTGCCGCCCTCAATCTCATTTTCAGACAAAAGATTTTGCAGCGGGGTGTTGGCCTCCTGCCCGTCAAAAATGGCGGTAACACTCAGCTTATCTTCTCCGCTCCTAATCAACCCCGTTTCTGCCCGATTGCCCAAAACCAGCCCCAAGGAATCAAGCAAAATAGACTTGCCGGCACCGGTCTCTCCGGTCAAGACACTCAAGCCGCCGCCAAAATCCAAGTCCAGCTTGTCTATCAGCACAACATTGCGAATGTATAATGAGCGGAGCATTTTCTGTTCTTGTCCTTAAAGTTCTTGTGCGCGTTTATACCATTTGCTGTTGGGATAGTTGTGGCCCAAAACTTTCAGCGCATCTTCATATTCTTTATTCAAGCCCAAAATCTTATAAATTTCGGCTTGGCGATATAGAGCCTCCTCGATATGTCCGGTGGTTTGATAGTGATTAACCACTACCGAAAACCTGTTTAAGGCCGAAAGGTAATTTTTTTGGCGTAAATAAAAACGTCCGACTTCCATTTCTTGGCCGGCCAAGTGATCATTAATCAAGTCTATCTTTAATCTGGCATCTTTGGCATAGTCCGTATCAGGAAAACGGATGATAACCTGGTTAAACGCATCCAAAGCCTGGCGGGTTATACCTTGGTCTTTTTCAATGCCGACGATTTGCTCATAATAGCAAAGACCTTTCATGTAATAGGCATAGGCAATGTCCTTGTTGCCGGGGTGATATTTGATAAACCTGTCCAGACTTAAAATCGCATCATCGTATTTTTGGTCTTTGTAATAAGCATAAGCTCCCATCAACTTAGCTTTGGTGGCCCATTTGGAATAAGGGTGCTCAAGCTCAACTTTTTCAAAGCTTAAAGCCGCCTTGGCATATTGAGTCTTGTTCAACTCCTTATAGCCGCGGTTATACAGCCTCTCTGCCGAGAGCTGTTCCTCTGCCTCTTGGGTGGTGGAGCAAGCGGTGATTGCCAAAAAACAACAAAAAAGCCAAGCAAGTTTTTTCATCTTTTATCCCTTAAATAATTTCATAATTAGCCGAATCGGCAAACAGTTTTTGCAAAATCATGTTATTGTGGTAGTGGCCGCTTTTTGAGGCTCTTAACTCTCCTTGCAAAGCAAAACCCGCTGTATACATATCGCCGATGGCATCTATCACCTTATGATTAACACATTCATTCTCAAGACGGAAACCGCCGGGGTTTAGGATACTTTCACCGTCTAAGACAACAGCGTTTTCCAGGCTGCCGCCCTTGATTAGCCCAATGGATTTGAGGTAGTCTACCTGATATTTCTCACAAAAAGTGCGGCAGGGCGCGATTTGAGAGGCAAAAACTCCCTCACCGACTTTGCCTGAAAACTCCTGGTGTCCGACAATTTTTGAAGGAAATTCAATCTCAAAAGAAACCTTAAACTCATCTGAGGGCAACAGTTCTACTTTGGCACCTTTGTCGTCCTCAAAGCTCACAGACTTTAGCACCTTCAAAACTTTTTTAGGCGCATTTTGGGCAAGAGCACCCGCCTTTTGCAAAGCCTCATAAAAAGGCAGTGCCGAGCCATCCATAATCGGGAGCTCCGCGTTGTTGACATCTATCAAAGCATTGTCTATGCCACAAACATTTAAGGCCGCCATCAAGTGCTCTATGGTGGAGACTATGTTGCCTTCTTTGTCACCCAAGCAGGTGCAATTTCTGGTATCTACGACATTGGAATAAAGGGCCTTAATTTGCGGCTGTGATGCGATGTCGCTGCGCCTAAAGACAATGCCGCTTTCCGCCTCTGCCGGGTGCAAAACAAGTGTTGAATTGCAGCCGGAGTGCAAGCCGATGCCTTCAATTTTTATTTCTTTTGCCAAAGTATGCTGCTGTTTCATAAATACTCCTCTTTTCAATCTGCACTTCAGATTAGCGCAAATTATGGATTTGACAAGTATTTTATGCGTCACGTTGATATTTATGTTAGGATAAAAAAGGCAGCCTATAAGCCGGGTTCTGTTCCCTGCAAGCAGGGAGATAGCTATTCATCTGGGCTGATTATCACTAAACAGCTCGTTGCGACCCACCTCTGGAGCGGGAGGAGAACGTCCCTTTATAGCACAGTTTGCAAAGCAAAAAAATACTTGGCACTTGTACTCTCCTAACTTGGTCTTGCATCAGGCAGGGTTTTCCATGCCAGAGCTGTTACCAGCTCTGCGGTGGGCTCTTGCCCCACCTTTTCACCCTTACCGAAGATAAAACTCCGGCGGTATATTTTCTGCGGCACTTTCCCTTGGATTTCTCCAGCCAGACGTTATCTGGTACCATGTTCCCCTGATGCCCGGACTTTCCTCACTGCGGGTAAAACCACAGCGCAGCTATCCGGCTGCCTTGGCTGATGAGCATAGCATCTTGCCCAAAGATTGCAAGCCTTTTCTGCCTCTCCCATACAAAAAACGTTGTTTTTGTCTGCCATTCATCAAACAATGTTGACTCATGTCTTAAGTTGTGGTATTCTAAAATTGTTCATTAAGCATTTTATTGCATTATTATAAAGAGTTTTCATAGAAATTTAAGTGGTTGTTGCCGCTGTAATTTTATGAGTTCTTTGTATTAATGCAAAAATATAAAAATCCATAAAAAACAATAACCATTTAAAATTTTTTAAGCTATGGAAACAATGAACGTAGAGATGAAGAATTTCGTTGAGAACCTGATTGCTAACGGCGCTGCTGTGAAGACCTATGCCAAGTTTGCCCGTATCCAGGCTCGCCCTGCTTCCGAAGGTGAAGTTATCGAAACGGTACTTGCCGACGGCACCAAGGAGACGACCAACACGGCAAACGCAGGCGACTGGATTGCAACCAATCCCGGCGGCGAGACTTATGTCATTCCGGCGGCCAAGTTCCCGAAGAAATACGAGCCCGCTCCCGAACTCGGCGAGGGTTGGTACAAACCGACTGGCGGCGTTCAGAAGTTCCTGGAGCTTGAAGAGGACACTTCGTTCGTCTGCTCGTGGGGTGAGGAACAGTTTATCGCCCGCGGCGGTATGGTGAATGTCTCCGACTTGGATGACATCTACGGTATCGCTCGTGACGAGTTCTTCGCTACCTACAAAGAGTGCGATGAGAACGGCAACTTCATCTAATCAAAACAGATTCTTTCGTTTTGGAGCTCCCGATTTTCGGGAGCTTTTTTTATTAAAAAAATATCCCCATTTTTTTCTTTTTTGCTTGGGCCAGGGTTTGCGCCAGCTTGCGCCTTATAAATATATATTTTTTACAGAACAAACATAGAACAGTTAATAAATTACTAAAAATTCCCATTGATTCCCATGTTTTCCCATGTTATACCATAAACATGATGAGTTTTTAACCAGGAGCCCAAAAAAGTGCGCAAAACGTTTCTGTTTATGGATACTGTTTTGAACAAGGTAGACGCCAAAGGCCGCGTCTCCCTGCCCGCCGACTACCGCGCCATTGTTAAAGAAACCGGCTCCGAGATTGTGTGCTATCGCAGCCTTTCCTCCCCTTGTATTGAGGGCTGCCTGGAAGACTTGCTCGACAAACTCGCCACCCAAATGGAAGATTCTCTTGATTTCTTCTCCGCCACTCAGGATGACCTCACCAACTTGGTCTTTGGCGATGCCAAGCGTTATCCTTTCGATTCCACGGGAAGAGTTATGCTCTCAGAAAAGCTCTTAAAGCACGCTCAAATTACTGACAGCGCCGTATTTGTCGGCAAAGGCCGCAAGTTCCAAATTTGGAACCCTGAAAACTGGGAAAAAGAGGAAAAAAGGATTCGCGAACAAGTACTCAAAGTTCGCCCCTCGCTCAAGGAGGCAGGCCGTGAATCCTAACTACAAAAAACATTTTCCGGTTATGTTGCCTGAGGTTTTGAAAGCTTTGTCCCCTCAAGATGGAAAGACCTATGTCGATGCCACTTTCGGCAACGGCGGCTATAGTGAGGCCATTCTCAACGCGGCCAACTGCAAGGTTATCGCCCTTGACCGCGACCCTTCTGTTTGCCCGCGTGCGCAGGAAATTGCTCAACTTTATCCTAACCGTTTTGAATTCCGCCAAGGCTGCTTTGGCCAATTTGCCCAACTTGTTCCCGAAGTTGTTGACGGCGCCGTTTTTGATATTGGCGTTTCCTCTATGCAGTTGGATGAAGCTCAGCGCGGTTTCTCTTTTGCCAAAGATGCCGCCTTGGATATGCGGATGTCTCAAAGCGGCACAACTGCGGCTGACTTGGTTAATTCTCTCTTGGAAGAAGATTTGGCTAACCTTATCTTTAACTACGGTGAAGAGAGAAAATCTCGTCAAATTGCTCGCAAAATCGTTGAGGCTAGAAAAAAAGCCCCCATCTCCACCACCAAAGAGCTGGCAGACATCATCTATACCGTTGTCCGTCGTACCCCCGGTGGTATTGATCCGGCTACCAGAACCTTTCAGGCGCTCCGAATTGCCGTCAATGATGAACTGGGTGAGCTCCGCCTCGGCCTTGAAGCCGCTACCTCTCGCCTTATTGCCGGCGGCAAGCTGGTGGTTGTGGACTTCCATTCTTTGGAAGACCGTATCGTTAAGACATTTTTTAAAGAAAACACGCCTAAGGCGCGTCATGTTTCGCGCTATCGTGCACAATCAGAAACAAGCGATGGTTATATTTTTGCCGAATGTTCAAAAGCTATTACCCCTTCAGAAGAGGAGTTGCAGCTCAATGCTCGTTCTCGTTCGGCAAAGCTCAGATATGCCATCAAAAACACTAACTTCCAGAAGGAGTTTTAAGATATGAACAGCACCAAATTAGCAACTCTGGCCTTATGGATTGCCCTGCCCTGCCTTATCGGGTTTAGTTCTTTGGTCATGAAAAATATGGTTCAGGAGCTTGAAACTGAGCTCGATTCTATCAACCGCAATATTCAAGACGATATCAAATCCATCCATGTTTTGAAGGCGGAGTGGTCTCACCTCAACAACCCTTCCAGATTGCGACAATTGGTTTCTAAACATATTTCTCTAAATCCGGTCCAAGCTGAACAAATTATTAACTATTCTGCGCTACCATTCTCTCATGAAAACGGCGAATCGCGCAAAATCGCCGCCAGAAAAAATATTTCTAATTATGCTGAGCAAAATAAGGGCTTGAAAAGACTTACAAACGCTCAGAGATAGTTAAAATTAAAATATGGGCAGAAGCAGAGAATGTTCGGAAAGTATTTTTCCAGAAAACGGGAGGAAGGATTTTATCTCCCAGGGGAAGAGATAAAAGTAGATAGGACTATATCTTTCAACAGCAGTCTTTCAACAGAAAAAGACCCCTTGTCTATTTGTAAAAACCGTGTTGTCTTTGCCGTCTTGGGTTTTGCCGCTGTTTATCTTACCCTTGCATTCAGACTTTTTGACGTCTGCGTTATTCCAAATCTTCACTCTGATGAACAACCAAGGAAAACTTCTTTTGCTCAAAACCCAATTCGCAGAGCAGATATCATCGACCGTAACGGTACCATCATTGCCACCTCTTTGCCCACCGTTAATCTTTATGCCAATCCTCGCAAGATTCTTAACCCAGAAAAGGCTGCTCATGAATTGGCCGTTGCTCTGCCTGATTTGGATTTTGAGCAAACACTCAAAAAACTCAAACAAAAGGGAAGCTTTGTTTATCTCAAACGTAACCTTACTCCTTCTCAGCAATATCAAATCAACTATCTTGGTATTCCGGGATTGGAATTTGAAAATGGTGAAAAACGCGTCTACCCACACAAAAAACTTTTGGCCCACATCATTGGCTCCACCAATATTGACAATGAAGGAATATCCGGAATCGAAAAAGCCATGGATGAGCGCTTGACCCAATCCGATATTCCTCTGCAGCTTTCCATTGATGTCGGCATCCAAGATACAATTCGCATGCTTCTAAAAGAAGGAATGGAAAAATTCCATGCCATAGGGGCCACTGCTGTTTTAATGGATGTTAACACCTCTGAAATTATTTCTATGGTTTCTCTGCCTGATTTTGACCCTAACACCAACAGAGTCAAAGATGAACGCGCTTTGTTTAATATGGCAACCAAAGGTGTATATGAGCCCGGATCTGTTCTTAAAATCTTTAACACTGCAATGTCTTTGGAAAGCGGCAAAGTTAAGGTAACCGACCGTTTTGATGCCACCCAGCCGCTCAAACTCAAATACAATGTCATCAAAGATTATAGAGGAGAAAACCGCTGGCTCTCGGTTCCTGAGATCTTGGTTTATTCCTCAAACATTGGTTCTGCACAAATGGCTTTGAAAGTCGGCGGTAGTGAGCAGCGCAATTTCTTGGAAAAAATCGGTTTCTTTGAACCTTTAGATATTGAAGTGGCTGAGCGCGGATATCCTTTGGTTCCCAAGCGTTGGGGCGACGGAACCATTGCCACCGTTGCTTTCGGCTATGGTATTGCCGTATCTCCTTTGCATGTGGTTACCGCCTACTCTGCCGTTGTGAACGGTGGCATTTATCACAGCCCCTCCCTCATTAAAGGCAGTGCCAAAGGCAAAGACGGGCATCGGGTTGTTTCTTTCAATACCTCTAAGGCTATGCGCAAGCTCATGCGTCTGGTGGTAACGGATGGCTCCGGAAAACGTTCCAACGTGCCTGGCTATGAAGTCGGTGGAAAGACCGGAACTGCAAATAAGCTCTCCGCCCAAGGGAAATATGTCGACAAAAAAGTTCGCACCACCTTTGTCTCTGCTTTTCCTATCTCTAACCCTAAATATGCTCTCATCGTCATGATGGACGAGCCAAAGGCTTTAAAGGAAACTTGGGGCTTTGTTACTGCCGGCTGGAATACCGTGCCCACCGCCTCCAAAATTATCACCGCTATTGCTCCGCAGCTCAACCTCAAGGCCAACTATGACCTGGATGAACTGCGTCATCAACGCATTATCGAAGCCTCCTACTAACCAGGCAAGCGCCTGGAGGCATTACTTAGCCGTAACTCGCACCGCTCCCGTTGGTCGGGGTGCTGGCGCAAGTGCCTTAGCCAAACAAACACTGCCCTTCCAAACAAATTAATTGCATTTTAATTTTTCTGCTCTAATATCATTTCCGCAGGCGCGAGTTGCCCCTGCGGAGTATGACAACTCCTTAGCGTAAAAAACAACTCCTCTTTTGGGGAGCTGCCGATATAAGTGTACTTGTACGTCGAATAAGGCAGACTGTAACGCTACAGTTGTCAACTCCCCTCCTTGATTTTTCAAGGAGGTTTCTTTTTAACAAGAAATTTAGGAGTTTGAAACGATGAATAATAAAAAACAAGCTATCAAAGAACTTATTCAAAATCACGGCACTATTGCTCAGCAACTTCACCAGTTGCGAATGTCCAAGCAATTATCTTTAGAGAAACTATCTCATGATACCCAAATACCACTCTACATTTTGGATGATATGGAAATCGGCAGACGCTCTTTGCAACTTTCCACTCTCCATATTTTGGCCAAATATTATGGCAAAAAAATCCATATCCAACTGATTGACTAGCAAAAACCCCGCTTTTTCCAAGCGGGGCTTTTATTACTTTCTTTTTGTTTTTATTTCTTCTTGGCTACAGCCTTTTTCTTTGCCGGAGCTTTCTTGGCTGCTTTCTTTGCTGCAGTTTTCTTTGCTGCAGTTTTCTTCGCTGCTGGGGCCTTTTTAGCTGCTGCCTTTTTCGGCGCGGTTTTCTTTGCTGCAGGTTTCTTTTTAGCAACCGCCTTCTTCTTAGTTACAGCTTTCTTTGGTGCGGCCTTCTTGGCTGCTGACTTCTTTTTGGCTTTTGCCTTTTTCTCTTTTACAGGTTTCGGCTGAGAGGCGACAAGCGCTTTCTCAATATCCTGCTCCGAGCATAAACCTATCGCAACAGGGTTTTTGGCTCTGATATTGGCCATATCTTTGTGGGTTCCGCTGCGAATTGCCTCAATTGTGCTCTTGGTGGTGCCAATCAGCTTACAAATCAACGTGTCTTTCATCTGCGGATAATTCTTGATGACCCAAGCAATGGCGTTGGGCTTATCTTGTCTTTGTGACGGAGATAAAACCTTCTTAGCCTTCAAATTGCGGGCTTTGACATTCCTTTCCATCTCGCTTGCCTGCAAATCTGCCTTCTTATCTGCCTCACAACGATGTATCTCTTCCCAACTTAACTGGCCGTTGTCTACCGGCGAAAGGCCTCGAATGTTGCTCGAAACATCGCCATCGGCAATTGCTTGAATCTCCAACTCATGAATCTCACAAAAACGTGATATCTGACGAAATGTTAATGTCGTATTTTCTACCAGCCAAACTGCTGTGGCCCTGGGCATAAGAGGTGCTGTCATTGTTAAATTCCTTTCAATGTTCCAAATAAAAGAAAAACTATCCTTAGGATAGTTTTTCTTTCTTGAATATACAAGCTTTTTTTCTATGGCTGTTTCTAACTCTTATCTTCCACTGTTGCGGTTATAGATATTTGCCATATTCAAATATCCGATTTGCAGCATCTGTGCTGTCGCCTGATAACGAGTGGCCTGTATTTCTAACGCATTAACAGAAGAAAGCGTGCCGCTTGCACTGGTGGTCGACGGCATCTTGCTGGTGGTCTTGTTTTTGGTATCTTCCGAAGACTGCTCTATCGCCACATAGTCATTGGAAAATCCATCTCCCATACTAATTTGCAATGCATAACTTATCTCTTCTGATGTTGAAACTTCTTCATCTCGACTTACTTTTACATAGTATACGCCTTGTGCACCCTCATATTCGCCCTTTAGTAAAGAGCTCATGGCCTCATATTCTTTACTATCTTTTTCTGCTCCACTGTCAGCAACCAATTGCTGGCGGCCGTACTTATCTTCGTAGTAAACCTCTATTCTCATTCCCGGAGCGGTGGTACCCAAAAGCCCCTTTTCTGCCTCTGCCTTGAGTTTTTCTTCCTGTTCTTTGGCATATCCTTCCGGATCATTTTGTTTTTTTAATTCGTTTAAATATGTCTCATATTTTGAAAGGTCTAAAACTTTGTCATCTCCCTTGGTATTGCGCATGGACAAAGCTATTTTACCCCTCTGGCTGTCTACCGTGGTCTTATAAATATCAACAGTGTCATACTGAGCCAGTGTTCCTACCGCCGTAATACGCGAGTAATTTAAACGCGTATGACCTAAATCCCTCGCGTTGGCAAAGGTCTCGTCAATATCGTTCATATCCGTTACATATTTTTCCCAAGCCTTGGCATTGCTGCCATCTAGGGCCGAGCTTTTTAAGCTGTCTATGCTGGACATTTCTTTTACTCCTCTAACAATACCTTTCTATTATAGCAGTTTTCAACTTAAACCTCAACACTTATTTAACTTATTCAATCAATTACCTTATATAACTCTTCAATGAGACCTAAAGTCTTAAAGTTCTTCTCTCCCAAATAGTCTAAATGATATTCACTCTCTTTTAGTTCTTCTGCTATGTCCTTGGTCATAACAATTTCATTACTATAAATATGCTCAAACATATCTGACAAAAAATTATTCAGACTTGCTTCTTCTTGCCTCTGCCCCGTAATAGCACAACAATTCCTCATTAACAAACTCTCGTTATTTAGCTCATCATGGTAGGTATTTATATCTTTTATGCTTTCTATCGCAAATTTTATTGCATTGTTTAATTTGCGAAAACGAACTGTCGTGATTCCTTTTTCCTCTATTGCTGCCTCTCCCTGATATTTATTTATTAAATTAAATAAAATATTACGAATCTGAGTACTGATATCTTGTGCTGTTTGTTCCTTGTTTGGCATTCCTTCATCCATAAACTTCAGATCACTTTTAACGCTTACCAATGTCATCTTGATGATATCTTCCTCTTTTGCTTTTTCTGCCTCTTGTGGCTCTGAAAGTACCCGCTCTCTATCTATCTTAGGATCACTGTCTTGAGCCTCCCATTTATTAAAGGCTATGTTTAATAAATTCTCCGATATCGGCATGCCTCCTATCACCTGCGACATCAGATGTGCACCGACTCCCGTTAGGAAAATCGCTATCTTGTTGTCTCTATATGTCCTTTTGGCCTCATAAAATGCCTCTAAGTCAGCCTTGTCCCCATCTGTTATCTTGAATGCATCGTATAAAAGAGAATTAGCCTCAGACATTGTCAAACCGCTATATCGAGCAAGCTCTAAACAGCCCCCGTAAACCAATAACTTTACTCCCAATCTTGAAAAACTGTTTTGTAAAGCACTCTGTGATTGTATATGCGATATCAAATCACTTAAATATGAAATTACATATTGCTTATATTCCAGCGGGGCTTCAGGATATGCTGTGGCTATTATCGGATCTTTATCATTTAAATTATAAGCCCTTATTAAATATTCCGCTTTATCATAAAATTTTTCTTCCTTTACCTCTTTGTTGCGGCTGTTTATAAATACGTACCACGGAATACTTTTTAGCAACAACGGTATCGACATCGCCAAAAATACTATGAAGAAAACTCCAAATAATACTGGTTGACTGCTTTCTTCTGGTACAAAAATTTCCAATAACGGAAAGAGAAGACTCACAAATAAATTCGCAAAAATAAGACTCACACTTATCAGTAATACTAACTTTAATAAAACTCCCATCACACTATGGTGTGATAACAAAGTTTCAACTTCTGGAAGAGCTCCTTTTTCATTTTCTTCCCCGTTAACTTCTGTCCAGTTCCTTCCGGCGTTGCCTTTTTTACGATTCAAATTACTGACATATTCTACACTTTCTTGATAAGAGTTGTCCTGGACATCAAATATTTCTTTGATTATCTTTACTTTCCGGTTTTCTCCCTCTTTCTCTTTGGCTAAATTAAACGCATCTTGCCTCTGCTCGGCTGCAAACCTATCCTCTAACTGCCAGCCCTCGCCTTTGTCCGTGTAGACCTCATAATGCGTAATTCTTATCATCGGATTTTCCTATTCTTACCAAAACAAAAAACCTACGTCTGATTTTATCAAACGTAGGTTAATAAATCGTAAGCCCTTTACGCCTTAAATTAATCCCCGGTTTTAAGACCAAAAGCTCCAAATTTGTTCTTGAATTTGGAAAGTTGACCGCCGGTGTCTACCAAGCGACGAACACCTGTCCAAGCCGGATGTGATTTCGGGTCCACTTCCAAATTAATAACGTCTCCTTCTTTACCCAAGGTTGAACGTACTTTTACTTTCTCTCCATCAGTCATTACGTATGTAATTTCGTGATAATCGGGATGAATTCCTTTTTTCATCTTCTAAAAACTCCTAAATTTCGGTCATTCTTGCATAATTTTGATGACCTTATACATTAATCCCTCAAAGAACGCAAGCATTATTTAAATATTTTTTTAATTTTTTGCTTGTTCTTCAAAAATTACTGCTCCAATTCCTCTACTTCTACCGTATTGCCTTTGCCTGAAGCGGCATCAACATTGATAACTTTTATGCTGAAATTCTTATATCCTTTAGGCAAGAGATAGCTTCTGACCTCTACCGCTCGATTTAGGCTTAAGCGTTTTTTCTTAAACGCATCCGCGCCATCTTCCAGATTGTAAGCATAAATCGCTATCTTGTTGTTTTTGGCATCCTTAAATGAGGCTATAATCCCGTCTATTTGGCTTTTTTGCTCATCATTTAGCTCGTCTACTTCTTCAGCAAAGATCAGCTTGTTGTTAACTGCTTGCGGAGAGGGCAAGTTTACACCCGCCGGTGTATCTTCAACCAACAAAGCCGGTGCTTTTTGCTCTGTGGGGGCTTCTTCTACTTTTGCACTCTCCAAAACAACCTCCGCTTTTGGTGCTTCTGCCGCCGGAGCTGTCGTGACTTCAGCCGCTGCAGGCGTTTGCGGCTCTGATATTTCTGTCGGGGTTGGCGCTTCTGTCTTTACCTCCTCTTTGGGCTCAGATATAGGTTCGACATCTACCACAACAACCGGCTCTGCACTCTCTACAAATGGTATCTGTTGAGGGATGATAACTTTTTCTTCCGCCAATGCTTTCGGAGCCTCCTCTTTGGCCATAACCGGCTTCGTTTCTTTTACCTCAACTTTCACCACCGGTTTGCTTTTCTTGACTACAGCTTTAGATACTTTTTTTACCTTAGGAGCTTTTTTGACAATCGGAAACAAAGGCTCGCCGGCGGTCGGCGCATAAATGGCCGGAGCGTTGCTTAGCCCTTCCAAAACCGAAAGATCTACCATAACGGATTCTTCTTGTGCCAATGCACAAACAGAACTACCGCAACCAAGTATTACCGCCAATAAGCCTATCTTGATTTTCCTCATTCTCAAAAGTCTCCCTTAAATTTTGTTTCCTACTTATGCAACAAGGCAAACAACTTCGGACCTAATTCCGGGTTGCCAGATATTAAATTACCGCTTGCCAATATAGATGCCTCGTTATCGGTTCTGATATCTTTTTGGTTGTATTCATAAACATATCCGCCGGCTTCTTTTACCAGCAAAAGCCCTGCCGCATATGTTTCTACAGAATTGTCTTGGCTCACCAAAACATCTAATTTACCTGAAGCAACCGCCGCCAAATCCAAACTCAAGCATCCGCTCACGCGAACGCCTGCAACCGAATCTGCTAAAACGCAATCATTGGCACTAAGCAAAGCCTCCGGCAAATCCTTGCGGGAGGACACACGTAAACGTTCATGGTTACGGTAGCCTTCTTTAAAGGCTCCGCTGCCTTTCTCGGCGAAATACAAATCTGATGTTGCCGGGTTGTAAATCACGCCGGAAGTGACATGCCCGTTATTGATAACAGCAACGGAAACCGCAAAATACGGAATCCCATGCATAAAATTCAAAATACCGTCCAAGGGTGCAATCGCAAAGCACGGGCCAGCCGGCAACGGCTCATGACCGCTGACAAACGCATAGTCCGGATGCCCCTTTTGCAGCTCAACCTTGAGGGCTTTGCTCATCCGCTCAAATGCTGCTTTGGCAAATTCCTTATGACCGCGCAGAGAAGTTTGCAACTGCTCAATCTCGTTAAAATCACGCGTGAGCGAGTTGCCGACTTTTTTGACCGCGCCAATTAAAAAATTTAAGTTGGTCGAAATATAAGACATTATTTAGCTCTCTCTACATAAGATGCATCGGCCGTGGCAACAACGATTTTATCCCCGGTGCCAACAAACGGCGGAACGGTGGTGCGAACACCGTTGTCCAAAATGGCCGGTTTGTATGAAGAAGATACGGTCTGACCTTTGATAACCGGTTCGGTTTCGGTAACGGTGCAAATAACTTGTAAAGGCAACTCTATTGATATCGGCTTGCCGTCTATAACGCTGGCTTTTACCTGCATGCCGTCTGTCATGAACGGACGAGAATCGCCCAAAATATCTGAAGGCATTGCAAATTGTTCAAAGGTCTCGTTCTCCATAAAGTTCAAGCCGTTTGAATCCTCAAACAAAAACTGGCAATCTTTGGTTTCAACCATCATTTTTTCTACCATATCTTCCGTGCGGAAGCGCTCGTTGGTTTTGGTGCCTTCCTCAACAGATTTCATCTCAACCTGCATAAAAGCACCGCCTTTGCCGGGTTTTACAAAGTTGGTTTTGGTGACTGTCCAGGGTTTGTTTTTGTACTCAATAACCCAACCGATACGAATTGAACCTGCTTGTTGTTTCATTATTTTTCTCCTTATCTTTTCTTTTTAATTACTTGGCAAACTAATATAAACTTTGCCATTTAGCAACTAAAATCGTCATAATCTGATGAATTTATTATCACAAAATCAACATCAAGGCCTTTGATGTCTTGCAAACCGCTACTCAAATCAACGGCAGATTGGATCAAAAAAAGCTCATTATACCACTTGATGACATCTGCCTCTTGGCCTTTATTTTCTTGGTTTAAGCGAAAAGCCACAAACTCCGGTTCAACCTCGGAAGAGAGCATGGCCTCATGCCTGGTGGCGGCAATGACTACACCCAAGACCTTTTTTGCTCCTATCTTTTCACGAAGAGGGCGAATCTGCGCTTTTATCGGCTTTTTAGAATCTGTCCAAACAACGACGCCATCGGCATCAAGCGGTTTTAACTTCTCTGCTGCCTTCTCACCAAAAAGCAACAACAACTTTCCGGATTTTTTTAATTTTTGCAAAGAATTCTCCGGCAAAGAGGCATCTGCCAAATAGCAACAGATATTTTCTGAATCATAAATTTTATCATTAATTGTGTTAATTTTGAGGATAATCTGAGGCATTTGCTTGTAAAACCCGCTTAGTTGTTTATTATATCAACAAATATAAGAGAATATTTTGAATTTAGAAAGAGAAAATTTGCAATGGAGAGCAAAAATTTTGAATTGCCGATGACCGGCCAAGCTTTGGCAAGTTTGAGCGCAACGGTTGCTAATCTGAACGCAGCCCTCAAGACCAAGCAAGAAGAGATTAAAAATCGGCAACAATCTTTAGATGATCAAATCAAGCAAAAAGAATCCGCTTTGGCTCAGTTGCAAGCCAAATCAACCGATGTTCTCTCCCGCATGGATAACATTATTTCACAAATTGATAAAGTATTGGAAGAAAATGGCTCAGGTAACAATAACAATTAACTCTCGCGAATATGCCGTTGCCTGTGAAGACGGGCAAGAGCTCCGCATTATTCAACTGGCAAATATCTTGGATGAAAAAGCCAAAATGTTGACCGGCGGCAGCCAACAAATTAACGAGAGCATGCTGCTTGCCATGGTGGGTTTGGTGCTGGCCGATGAACTCTCAGAGCTCAAAAAAGGAGCCCCTGTCCAAACATCCCAAAATATACCTTCCGAGCAAATCAAGGAAACCGACGAGTCTCTTGCCAAGCAAATAAATTCTTTAAATAATTCGTTGATTTTGCTTGCATCTCAATTAAATTTGTTGTAGCCTTATGGCATAAAGAAACTGCGTAGTGCGTATTTCCGCAGATCTTCCGAGCCAACATTATTTTTTAGGGAGCTGTCTCTGAATAAATCGTGGTTTATTTATATGGCACCCACTTGATCATAAGCGGTTCGATAAGAATGTATCCATACGGCTAAACGGTTTCTGAGACACTTGGAAAACTCCGTTGACGTCAACGGAGTTTTCTTTTAGAAAAAAACTTAGTGTTTATCTTTAACAACAAAAGGAATCCGTTTTGCGAATCATCTATACCGGCGATATGGTCGGCCGCCCCGGCAGAGAAGCTGTTTTTAACAATATTGCCAAGCTGAAAGAACTTTATAACTTTGATATCTTGATTACCAACACCGACAATGCCGCCCATGGTTTTGGCGTGACACCCGGCATTTGCCGTGATTTGTTGGAAAAAGGCGTTGGCGCAATCATAACCGGCGACCATGTTTGGAACCAGCGCGAGATTATTCCTTTTTTGGAAAAAAAAAAAAAAATTGTCCGCCCGCTTAACTATCCTGAAAATCTTCCGGGAAC
>CALXVW010000036.1 GCA_944392185.1 uncultured Alphaproteobacteria bacterium | reverse complement strand
GGAATCCTAACGTCTAGATTCCCATGCAAAACCGCTTCCGAAACTGCCGATATCTTGTTTATCGGATTTAAAATCCAACGCGTGATTAATAGCGCCAATAAAATAATCGCAAGAACAATTAATGTCGCACTTACAATAAATATTTTTTTTTTTTTTTTAATGGTCTGATATCTTTGGTCAAAACTGCTGCTGATTTCTGCAATTCGTTTTTGTTCCGTCGCTAATTGATCAAGCCGTTCTTCTTCTGAAGAGGCTGAGTAAAAACTTTTTAACGGCGTCTTTTCTGCTTCAATCTCCGGATGCTCCGATAAAAATTGTCTGAGCTCTTTTGACATATTAATGTTGCGGTATAAAAGCTCAATATATTGTTGATTTCGTTGAATGCTGTATAACTGCTCTTCTTGTATCTTGTTGCCATATACCAGATAAAATGTATATACAAAAATCAAAGACGTAATTAAAAATAAAAGCAATATGCTGTAAATGATTTTGCGATTAAGGCTTACAAACATGGCAAAAATCTCTCTTCTTTGTTAGCTATTATTTAATAATATAGCCCTAAAATATTGCTAAATCATAAATGAAAAGAGATAAATATGCCAAAGAATGAATTTAATCTGACAGAAGTTGAAACTTTACAATCTTGGAATGATGAGCATTCCGCTTTTATTAAATATGATACTTATGAGGGTAAACCTATGTGGCTGATTTATGGCGCAGACGGAGAGAAAATTGCTGCTACCGATTCAAGGGAGTTTGCTTTTATTGTCGCCAGACAGAATGATCTGGAGCCACACAGTGTGCATTAAAAAACCCCGCCAGAGCGGGGTTTGTTTTAGTCTTGGCTAATTAGTGCATATATCTCAACCGGTTTGCCGGCTTGTCTCAATTTGGTACATAAGGCCTCATCTTTTAATATCCGAGACATCTTGGCTAAGGCCGTTAGGTGGTCTGCTCCGTTGCCTTCCGGCGATAACAAAGCAAAAACCAAGTCAACCGGCTTGCCGTCTATTGCATCAAAGTCCAGCGGAGAGGAAAGTCTGGCAAAAACGGCATAGACTTTGTCTAAGCCACCAAAACGACCGTGTGGTAAGGCTGTGCCGCCGCCAAATCCGGTCGAGCCTAAGTTTTCTCTCTCTAAAAAAGTGTCAAAAATCGTACGCTCATCCAAGCCGGTCATCTCTGCTGCTTTAGATGCCAATTCTTGCAGTAGCTCTCGCTTGCTACTCACTTTAACATCAATTAAAACACTTTTTTCGCTCATTATGTCTGAGATATTCATTCGCTTATCGCCTCAATCTTTAGTTCTCTGTTTTCGGCTCTACCCAACCGATATTGCCGTCTTTACGACGGTATACCATATTGAATTTGTTGGTAGCTGCATTTTTGAACATCAATGCAACCTCATCATTCAAATCCATATACATAACCGCTTCTGATACCGTGCAAACCGGAATATTGGCCTCTAATTCGGCAATGGTCAGCGGCGCATCGTCAATGTCAATCTCTTCTGCCTCTTCATTCAGTGAAAATACAGCCTCATTGGCAATTTCTGCCAAGCCTGTCTTCCCTTTGTGGTCATTCAGTTTGGTCTTGTGACGACGCAGGCGAGTGGCAATATGCTCATTGGCGGCATCAAACGCAGAGTAGGGATCTCCGGCGCTGCCGCTGCCTTTTAATATTATGTTTTTAGCAGGATGAACCGTTACATCTGCGTTGAAGCTGTCTTTTACTTTGGTGAAGGTAACACTGCAGCTGATGGGAGCCGGGAAATATTTGTTTACAGCATTAAGAACGTTCTCTTCTACGTGGTTGCGGAGTCTGTCCCCGATATCAACCTGATTGCCTGATAATGTAATCTTCATAATTCTTCCTTGCATAAATAAATTAAACTCTTTGAAATATCCGTTACCGGAGTATACAGTATATCTCAATATCAAAAGGAAATACAGCCTTATTTGCAGAAAGTCAACATTTTAATTTGGTGCTTGGTAGCTACACTAGGGAATCTTTGCGTTTTTGACGTTTCCTTTCCGCAGAAGTCGGTATGTTTAAGGCTTCTCGATATTTGGCTACCGTGCGGCGAGCTATCTTTATGCCTTCTTGGCCCAAAAGATCTACCAACTTATCGTCTGATAAAATCGCCTGCGGTTTCTCCTCGTTAATTAATTGTTTTATTTTATGCTTTATTGCCAGTGTTGAGGTATCTTCGTTGCCAATATAGCTGCCCGCTGCCGCAGAGAAAAAGAATTTTAGCTCCAGCAGACCTCTCGGGGTGTGCATGTATTTGTTTGAGGTTACTCGGCTGACCGTACTCTCGTGCATCTCGAGGTTATATGCGATATCTTTGAGGCTCAAAGGTCTTAATTTCTCTATTCCGTAATCAAAAAAATCTCTTTGTTGCCTGACAATTTCTTCGCTGACACGCAAAATTGTTGAGGCTCTCTGATGCATGGCTTTGATTAAAAAATTGGCCGAACTTAAGTTTTCTTTTAAATAACGTTTGGCGTTTTTATCTTTGTTGGCCAATTCGCTATAGTAACGGTGATTAATCAGTAATCGCGGCAAAGATAACGAATTTAACTCAACCCGGTAATCTCCGTTTTTTTGACGCCGTACAAAAACATCCGGCACAATATAGCTTGTGATGTCATGTTCATAGCCTGCCGCAGGTTTGGGGTTGAGAGACTTTATATCCGCTATCATGGTGGCCAAATCTTCATCGCTTGCTTGGCAAAGCTGTTTTAACTCTTTGTATTTCCCCGCCGCTAACAAAGGAAGGTTTTTCAATAGCTCGGCAATGGCCGGATCATAGCGATTAATGTCTTTAAGCTGTATCGTCAGGCATTCTTCCAAACTGGTGGCAAAAATTCCTGAAGGTTCAAAGCCTTTCATCTTTTCTAAAACGCCGGAAACTCTTTCTTTGCTTGTTCGCAAACGCTTGGCTATCTCTTCAACTTCTCCTCTGAAATATCCGGCGCCGTCTAAATGCTCACAAAGCTGTTGCGCAATGATTCTATCGGCCACGGAAGAAAAATTGACGCTTATTTGTTCGGTTAAAAATTGATGAAGAGATTTTTTATCTGAGAGTTTTTGCTCACAATAGTCAAAATCGGCTTCGCCCTCACGATTGTCTTTGGCTTTATAATAGTCATTCCAACTGTAATCCGAATCTAACTCATAGCCCTCTCGGTCGCTGCCAAAATCATCGTCAAAGCCGGTATCATAATCAAGGTCGGTTTTGAATTCTTCTTCTGTTGTTGGAGCCTCAATCGGCGGGGTGTCTATCGTGGGTGAAAAATTATCCGCTTGCTCGCCGAGATAGCTGTCTTCTTTTTCTAAAAGGGGATTGCGAGAGAGTTCTTCCTCAATTAATTCACCAAGTTCAATGTTGTTTAGCTGCAACAAATTAATCGCCTGCCGAAGCTGCGGAGTCATCAGCAGAGATTGGCTTTGTTTTATTTCAAGCCTAGGCGTTACAGCCATGGCAAGACCCTCTTGCTACATTGAGAAATTGTCGCCCAGGTAGACTTTGCGTACTTCCTTGTTGGCAACAATTTCATCAGGGGTTCCTTCCATTAAAACCGTTCCCCCATGTAAAATATAAGCGCGATCCGTAATATCAAGGGTTTCTCTGACATTGTGATCAGTTATCAATACGCCTAAGCCTCGGTGTTTTAATTGTGAAACAAGGTTTCTTATCTCTCCTACCGCAATCGGGTCAATGCCGGCCAAAGGTTCATCCAGCAAAATATAGTGCGGTTGGCTGGCCAAGGCTCTGGCAATTTCCAAACGACGGCGTTCTCCACCTGATAATGCAATCGCCGGAGATTTTCTTAAATGCGCAATCGAAAACTCGCTCAAAAGCTCTTCCAGCATATTCTCCCTTTGGCTCTCATCTTCAACCACAATCTCCAGAATCGCTTTGATGTTATCTTCAACGCTTAAAGAGCGAAAAATAGAGGCTTCTTGCGGAAGGTAGCCTATACCTAAGCGGGCGCGGCGATACATCGGCAAGGCGGTGATATCTTGTCCGTCGATGTGAACATCACCATAATCCGGGGTGATTAAGCCGGTGACGCAATAAAAACACGTGGTTTTGCCGGCGCCGTTGGGTCCAAGTAAGCCAACGGCCTCTCCTCGGCGTACATTTAAAGATACATTCCTTAGTACCGGACGGTTCTTATATTTTTTGCCGATGTTAAATACTTCAAGCTTTGATTCTGGATTGTAATTATGAGTCATGTTTATTTCTTCTCTTTGAATACACCTTTAACACGGCTCTTTTTAGAACCTGCCAAAAGCTTGCTTATGCCTGTGTTGAGGTTGGTTTCTGCCTTGTCTCCGCGCAGTAAATTTCCTTCTTGATTAATAATTATGTTATCAAAAAGCTTTACCAACCCGGAGTTGGGAAGATAGGTGCCTTTGTCCGCGGTAACGGTGGC
>CALXVW010000035.1 GCA_944392185.1 uncultured Alphaproteobacteria bacterium | reverse complement strand
CCAAACCCAAAGCAGTGCCGACCACGCCGATAAACGCTCCGTCCATAAAGAAAATGCGCATAATCATTCCCTTGGTGGCACCCATTGTGCGCAAAACGGCCACATCGCGCCCCTTGTCTTTCACCAGCATGATTAAACCGGTGATGATATTAAACGCCGCCACCAAAATAATGAGTGTGAGGATGATAAACATCACATTGCGCTCAACATCAATGGCGTTAAAGAAGGCGGCATTTGTCTGCTTCCAGTCATAAACATAGGCTCCGTCGCCACTGACACTACGCTCAATTCCTCTGCGTACGGGAGCAAGCAGACTTTCATCATCTATTGTCACATCAATATGAGTAACGGCGCCTTTGAGGCCAAAATAAGTTTGCGCGGTCTCAAGCGGCATAAAGATAAAATTTGAATCATACTCATACATCCCGGCCTCAAACGTGCCAATCACCTGATAAGACTTCATCCGTGGCACTGTTCCAAAAGCCGTCACCTTGCCGTTTGGCGAGATTAAGGTAACCTTATCCCCCGGCACCACGCCCATTTTGGTGGCGAGCCTGATACCCATCACCACATTATCGCCCTTAAAATCTTCCATATTAACTTTTTTAAAAGCCTCTTTCAAAATCGGCTTTTTGAGAATATCTTGCGCCTCGATACCCCTGACCATAGCCCCTTCGGCAGATTTTCCGGCAGAAACCAAGAGCTGATTTTCAATCATCGGAATAACCAAGGTCACATGCTCGATTTCAGCCAAATCTTTGACAGCTTCCTTATAATTGTTAAACGGATACCCCAAAGGTGACATAATGCCGATATGGCCGTTGATACCCAAAATTCGGCTCAAAAGCTCGTGCCTAAAACCGTTCATCACCGACATCACGATGATAAGGGTTGCCACCCCCAAAGCAATTCCGGTAAAAGCGAAACCGGTAATCACCGAGATAAACCCTTCTTTTCTTTTGGCCCGCAAATAGCGCTTGGCCACCAATCTTTCAAATTTTGAAAACAGCATGCAAATTCTCCGTATACATCTGCATTTATATAGATTTTAAGCGCACTTGACAACACACATAGAGGTTATACACAACCCTACCGAAGCCGGGAGTGGCAGTACGAACGCGCACTGCCGAAGCCGATAGTGGCAGTGCAAACGCGCACCTCGATAACTCCGCTGTAACCAGCCAGGCGACGGCCTGGAGCGATTAGCAAGCTGTAATCCGCTCAACTTACGATGTTCGTTTCGCTAATCTTGGGTACCTTAGAATAACTTCAAAATACTCTGGCTAGCTTGGCTGGCAAGTGAAAGGGAGTTAATGGCTAATTGTTGGCGGGTTTGCAGAGCCAGCATATTGGCACTCTCCTCGTTCATATCCGCAAGCGTTAATTTATCCGCACCCTCGGTCAAAACATTGACCAAGCTCTCGGTGAAGTCTTGGCGGGTGGTGATGATGTTATAATTATTGCCTAGCTCTGAAGAATAATTACGAATGGCATTTATCGCTGACGAAAGCTCCTCTATGGATTTATTTATATCTCCTTGGGTCTGCCACTCCAGAGTTGTGAGCCCCAAGGCCTGTGTCCCCAGATCTTTGCCCTGCACCGCAAGGGCGGATTCTCCATCCTCGTTGAATTTAACGCTCAATTTGTCTGTTTGTAGCAAATTTATCCCTTTATAAGAGGCATCTTTGATTAGTGCGTCATATTGATTTAAAATTTCTTGGTATTCACTGCTATCTTCAGCCTCTTGCTCGGGAATACTTATCTGAGGCGGCTCCGGAGCCCAACCGTTCCAATTTATTTTTGATGTTGTTGCACTAAAATTATTCAGGGCAGTCAAATCGCCAATGGATATGTTTTTACCAACAGAATAATCCTCCTCCGTTACCAGTGCTTTCTCTTGTTTATTGTCTTTCAAATCCAATATGCTTCCGGCCTCAAAAGTAATTGTGGCATCACTGCTCAACGTGGTGAAAAAAGATTGTCCAAATTGGCTTATTATCTGAGCAGAGCTATCTATGATTACCTCTGATCTGGTGGCTCGTATGAAGTATTGATTTGCCTGAGAATATATCTTTCCCTCTACTTCCAACGTGGCGTCTGATATATTCATGCCAAAATCATCAGCCGTGAGATGAATGATTGATGATTTGCCTATTATGACATTGCCCTTACTTATGCTTAAACTAGACAATTTTAAAGTACCACTCTGAATATCCAGCGTATTGGCTCCGGCGCAAGCAATATCTTTTGCGACTATATTTGCTTGGCTTATAATATCTGAGCCTGTATAGCCATAAATCCCGTGCATATTGTTACCTTGTGAGGAAAGATTGATATTCCCTGATAATTCAAGTTTGTTGTACGCAATGATATTGGCACAAAGTTGGGTATTGCTTTCATCAACCTCAAAGTTTACATCTATGTTGCTGATTTTAGCTTCATCAAAAGCGTTAACACCATATAGGTTACCGCTTTGATTCCTTTTTATATTAATTCCAAGATCTGATAAAACAGTTCCCTTTCTGAGACAAATCGCGCTATTTGACATGTTCAGGTGAGAGAACTTTTCTGCTCCTGTATAGCCTGTGAAATATTCTGTTCCGACTAATTTTTGCCCATTCGTCAAATCAATATTTTCATTCTCAAAATAATTGATTGTTCCATAGACGCAGATGGTTTCTTTGCCGGCAGCAACTGCATCCTTGAGCTCTTGTGCAGTTGTGACAACTGCTCCGTTCTCACCAACCTTTTCTTCAAAGAAGGCCTTATCAGGTACTTTGGCGGTCTCGAGAGCTTGATTAGCCACTGCTTTGGCTTGCTCCAAAAATTCTGTAGCGCTCTCCAACGCCGTGGTGGCAGCCTTAATCGTACTCACTGCTTGTCCCATAGAGTCAAGCAAAGCATTCAAGTCATCAGCGCGGTTGTTTAGTGAAAGGGCTGTATAGTAAGAGCTCGGATTATCTATGGCGGAATTAACTTTATTACCGGTAGAGAGCTTATTTTGAGTAGAAGAAACCTGCCCGCTGATGTTTTGCAGGCTCAGCAAATTCGACCGCATCGATGCAGTTAAGCTAATTCCGCTCATTAGTCCTCTACTTTTCTCTATTTAGTATACCGACCCCAATTATATATTTTTCGACATCGGTTGCCAGAAAAACAGCGGACTTTTCCACACAAAAAAGCTCCGTTTTTGCAAACGGAGCTTTTTTCAAAATACCTAAACCTTAGGCAACATTCTGAGCGGTAATAAGGCCTTCAGAAATCTGCAAATTGGTATTAATCATGCTGTCGATGATTTTGTCATTGACATTGTTGATATCCTTACCAATCTCCAAGGTTTTAGAAGAAACATAATCAGCCAATTTAATCAGGTTAGATTTCGTTTCTTCAGGTAATTTTGTATCTTTAGCTTTAGCCAAAGTTTTGATATAAACCCACAATTGCAGATTATTATCAAGAGCAGCAATCAAAGCCTCAGAATTGTTATTTTCACGAGCCGAAGAAAGATCAACAGCACATTTCAAAAGAGAAAAAGCCTCTTCCTTAGCCAAAGAATTCTTAACAACGGCAAGCAAACCCTCTGAAATCTGCATATTGATGTTTGCCAGACAGTCAAAATCAGACTTTGCCATCGAAACACCTTTAGAAAGTGTCATTCTTTCAACAAATTTTGAGAGTTTTAATAAATTATCTTTAATTTCTTGTGGAAGCAAGTTCTTTGCGCTTTTCAGCGATGATTCTATCTCCACCCACAACTTAAGATTTTCATCAAGTGTCAGCAATTTGAGGTGATCGTCATTGCTGGTAGAAGCCTTAGAAAGAGCCTGGGCAAAACCCAACATAATCTTAGCCTGTTCTTCAGCCTCTCTGATTTGATCATTAGTTGTTTTATTCATTTACGCTTCCTTATAAAAAATTAATACAAATCCAATATAGCAATTCTCTAACTGATTTAAATAGCAAAAAAGATTTCATCCACTTAAAAAATCTGCTCCGGAGATTGGGGAAAAACCCGGAGCAGACTTTATTGGGGAAAAACAGTTCCTTACTGGAGCTGTATAATTTAAGAAAAAATTGGGGAGACTTTTTCTTAAACTTTGTTCACATAATAATAAGAAACTTTTTCCTCTAGAACGGAGCAACAATATCCAAAATCTGGCGCCCGTAACGAGGCTGCTGAACATCGGTAATCACGCCCTCTCCGCCGTAAGAAACTCTGAGCTCTGCAATTTTGCTCGATTCGATAGTATTGTCAGAGGTAATATCGGCTCTCCTAATAATACCACGCACGGTGAGTTTTCTGAGTTCATAGCTGACACGGATTTCTTGCGTTCCCTCAATCACCAAATTTCCGTTTGGCAAGACTTGGGTCACAACTGCAGCCATGGTTAAGTCAATTTTCTCTTGGCGGTCAATTTTACCGTCTCCTGAGATCTCACGGTTAGAATTGATATCAACCAAATTATCTTTATCAACCGTTCCGGGGAAAACCTTATCCAAATAGCTCTCGTAGCCAAAGAATGAACCAACTCCGATAGAATCCTTATTATCGTCGCGATTCTGCTCCATCTCATTTTCCATCAAAGCCGTATCTTGGGCAGAAACCTTAACCGTGATAATATCGCCAACCTTTGATGCTCTCTGATCTTTGAAGAAGCCGCTGGCACCTGGTTTCCACAAGGAGTTTGCAGCCGGCTTAGCATCATTTACTTGCGGCATGGGCATAGAAACCGGTTCATAATTTTTAGCTTCCACCGGATTAACAATCGGTGTCATGGGCGGCTCCTCACCCACTCTTTGCAGGCGGGACCACATTCCACATCCAGACAAAGACGTCGCCATCAAAAGAACAACAACTCCTCGTCTTATACTTTTTGTTTCTTTAAACATTTTAATAGCTCCCCAACTATTTTTATTGAACTTCCACTGTCTCGGCATCAATCACCCGAGCTCCAAATTTTTTACCGCTTTTGGTATTTTCCACCTTTATAAGCTGTCCCTTAGCCCCATCTTCTTGAGCAATAGCCTGAGCAGTAATTTGCAATCCCTTGGAACGATAGATTGATGTCACCAACGCTCCTCTTTTCATAATTATTTTCGGCCCGATATCTCTCTCATTTATCAAACGCCCGGACTTCAAACTTCTTTTGGCCTCCATACCAACCAACTTCTCTTTGGTTACTACATTAGTGTCTTTTATGCGGTTAAGTCGCACGGGCACAAGCTCAAGCATATCTTCTGCAATTTCCTCACCTTTGGCAATTTCTTGTGCCGGAACAAAGGCTTCCCCCAAGACATAAAACTTTCCGGTCAAATTTGTCGTAGCAAAATGTTTACCATCGGCAAAAATTTCCGCATTGGCAGAAAATGTTCCCTGCTCATCATTAACCTTCATCTGCGAAACCATAATTTTGGCCTGTCCGGCGTCTTGGATAACAAAAGCCGTTTGCCCGCCGAAAAACTCCATTTCAAGTTTTTCGTCATGGCCTTGCTCCACAAATTCTTTCTGCAACGCGGCCATAAAGTCACCATCGTTTAGCAAAACAGTTGCTCTTACAGGCAAAGCCAACAACCAAACCCCGATTATAATTCCCCAAAACTTAAGCATCAACCTAAACCTTACTTCAGCTGATTAATGGTGCTCAACATCTGATCAGAAGTAGAAATAATCTTAGAGTTCATCTCATAAGCACGCTGAGCAGAAACCAATTCCGTAATTTCAGAAACAGGATTAACGTTTGAAGTAGAAAGATACCCCTGCAAAATAGAACCAAATCCCTCTGCATCAGGATTATCCAAAACCGGTGCTCCGGAAGCCTCCGTTTCCAAGAAGAGATTATTTCCCATAGCTTCCAAACCAGCCTCGTTAACAAAGGTAGCAAGCTCTAATTGACCAACGTTCACTTCATCTGTTTCGCCGTCTTGCTTAACCCAAACCTCACCGGAATTGTTAACATAAACTTCCGTCGCATCATCAGGAATGGTAATTTCGGGCTGCACAATATAACCATCATGAGTAACGATTACACCATCGCCGTTGCGCTGGAATGCTCCGTCACGGGTATAGGCAATTCCTTTTCCTTCCGGTAATTCGACCTGAAAATATCCGCGGCCTCTGATTGCCAAATCCAAATCATTGTTGGTGTTGGTCAAACCACCGCCTTCGGTAATTCTGTAGACAGCGGCAGTTCTGACGCCAAGACCGAGCTGAATACCGGCCGGAACAATTGTATTATCTGCGGTAGAGGCTGACCCCGGACGAATGATGTTTTGATACAACAAATCATTAAATTCGGCTCTGCGTTTGGTATAAGCCGTTGTGTTCATGTTGGCGATATTGTTGGCAATCACATCGACATTGGTTTGCTGCGCGAGCATTCCGGTTGCACCAATATGTAAAGATCTCATAATTTTATTCCCCTCTAAAAATTATGCCAATTGCGCATAGGTTGATATTGTGTTAGACAGACGATCATGCTCATTATCAATCATCTGTTGAACATATTCATAAGAACGTTGAACTTTAATAAGCTTAGTCATTTCCTCAATCGGATTAACATTTGATTTTTCAATCACGCCTTGAGCAACTCTGATATTATTGTTGCCAATCTCCATTGGGTTGCCGTCGGTGTTTTCAAACATTGTCCCGGCGACTTTCAGAAGTTTTTGATTATCGGCAAAAGTTGCCAGTTTGAGACGCCCGATAACCCCGTTTTCGGTCATGACATCACCGCTCTCGGTAATGGTAATTTCTGTTTCACCTGGAGCAAAGAAAAACGGCTCATTATTTTCAGATAAGACGATAGCCCCGTCATTGGTGACTAATTTTCCGTCGGAATCCAAAGAAAACTGGCCTTTACGGGTATACATCTCACCGGCGCCGGTCTCCAAACAGAAGAACGCATCGCCTTTAATTGCCAAATCAAAAGTATTGCCGGTTTCTTCAAAAGCCCCTTCGGCAAAATTCTGAAAACTGCCGTAATCTTCGGTAAAATAAAGCGGTGTGCGGCCAATCCCCGTAGCCTCCGGCGTTTCCACCAAAAAAGAAGTAAACAGTGCATCATCTTGCTTAAAACCTGAGGTATTCATGTTTGCCATATTGTTGGAAACGATATCCATTTGCTTCCACAATGCCATCTGGCGAGACAATGCGATATAATTTATATTATCCATTTTATTTTCCCCAATCATTTTGGATAACTAAAACTTGTTGTCAGATGATATGCAAAAGTCGTGCCAATTTTATAAAACCCACAAAAAAAGGTGATAACCTTATGGCTATCACCTTTCTAGCGTACTAACCCTCACACCTCTACAAAAGCAGCAAACAAGGGATTGTAATCGACAAAAGCTCTGTAAAGCTGAGAATTAAACTCACGCCCCACCCAAAGTGTCTCCCAGCACTGCTGAGTACTTCGTCTTTCGACTTTGCGGCGCAAACATAGAAGAGAATATACTCTATCCAACAACAGTGCCTTTCCGCAGAAGATCTTGATCTCATCCTCGCTCAAGGTATCGAAAGCTAACTTTTGAACCCCCCAATTCTGCATATTGGAAGCCCAACTTTTCCAAATTTCTCTTTCCCATTTGGGAGAAAGTAAATCAATAAACCTTCCGACCAGAACCAAAACCTCTTTGGCCGTCACTTTTTCCCAAGAAGGCAATTGCCGCACCTGCCTCAAGAGCTCTTGAGCCTCTTGTTTGGAAAAACGTTTGTAGCAATGAATTGCATCCAACCGAAGAGCTTCAACCAGTCCGGCCGCATTAAGTGTCATCACCTCTGCCGACCCCATAGATTTAAGTAATGAAACTTTCACCACTTCTTCCTGCCCGAAAGCCCTGTTGGCTTGTTCAAGGGGCTGTCTAAAATCTCTCATAATCGAAATAAAATTAGGGAACAAATAAGAAACAAATCTTACCTATTCCCTAGCATCAAAAAACTTTAAAGTCAACAAGACCTCAGGATCAGGCATTAAAATCCAAATTCCAGGTAGCGTAGCGAGAAGCATCTTCCTGCCAATTTTCCCTGACTTTTACAAACAAGAAAAGATGTACTCTTTCTTCCAAGAGCTCCTCTATTTCTTTTCTGGCCGCCTGGCCGATACGCTTTATCATTTGCCCGCCATGCCCTAAAACAATGACTTTTTGGTTATCTTTTTCAACATAGATGGTAATTTCCGCACGAATGGAATCATCTTCTCGCCGCTCCCAAAGCTCCGGCTCCACCGTTAAAGCATACGGCAACTCTTGGCGCAAAAAAAGAAACAATTTTTCTCTGACAATTTCGGCTGCCAATAATTTTAAAGGCATATCAGAGATTTGGTCTTCCGGATAATACCATGGGCTCTCCGGCAAGTGCTCCGCCAGATATTTATAGAAATCATCCGTACATTGCCCGTTCAAAGCTGAAATAAAGAAAGTTTCCTTGAATTTTCCTTCTTGGTTTATGGCTTGGCTCAAACCCAAAAGCTTTTCCTTAGCCACCAAATCTATTTTATTTAAGACCAAAACCGCTTCTATTTTGCGCTTGTTGAGCTTGGCAATAATACTTCTGGTTTCATCATCAAAACCGCGCTTGGCATCCACCACCAACACCACAATATCCGCATCCAAAGCGCCGTCCCAGGCAGAACCGACCATAGCTCTGTCAAGCCGCCGTTTAGGCTTAAAAATCCCGGGAGTATCGACAAAGATAATTTGGGTATTATCATAAATGCCAATTCCCTTCACCAAAGTTCTGGTAGTCTGAACCTTAGGCGAAACGATTGAAACTTTTGAACCCACAAAATTATTGGTGATAGTAGATTTTCCGGCATTAGGCGCACCGATAAGCGCCACAAATCCGCACCTGGTTGCAATTTCCGTCATTTGGATATTTGCTCCAACATCTTAGCAGCAGCATCAAATTCGGCTAACTTCTTATTATGCCCGCGCCCCAAAACATCTGTTGTGCCTTTAAGTTTAAGACGCACGGTAAAAATAGGCGCATGCTCCGGCCCCTCACGTCCGACAATTTCATATTGCGGCACGCCGAAACCTTTGACATGAGCCACTTCCTGCAAAGTTGTTTTGGCATCTTTAGGAGGTGCCAGCCGTTTATCAATCAAATCTTTCCAATGTACGTTAACAAAGTTAATGGCAGCATCAACACCGGCATCAATGTAAATAGCCCCGATAACGGCCTCACACACATCACAAAGCACCGTTTCGTTTTCTCTGATATCCTCATCGGCCACAATCATAAACTTACCGAGATTGAGCATTTTTGCCACTTCAGCGACTGTTTCTTTACAAACGAGCGCTGTAAATCTTTGTGACAAATTTCCTTCCGGTTCAGACGGGAATATCTTATAAAGCAGAGAGGCAACCGAAACACCCAACACGCGATCCCCCAAAAACTCCAATCTTTCATAATTTTTGGCCACATGAGAGTTCACCGAAGAATGGGTCAAAGCAATCTTCAAGAGCTTTTGATCCTTAAAATGATGTTGAAGGATATTTTCCAATTCTTCCATAAATTTTATCCTTAATGGATACCGTTAAACAAACGAGACCAGCGAATTTTCTTAGGCCAAGTCCAAGGCTTATACCAAGCCTCCTCATCATTGTGAGAGAAGAAAAGGAACCGAGCCTTACCAACCAAATTTTCTTCCGGCACAAAACCGACATTAACGCGGCTGTCATCAGAACGGTCGCGATTATCTCCCATCATAAAATAGGTTCCCTGCGGGACCTCAACTTCGCTGAACTCATCATTGTCTTCATTATCGGATATTTCCAAGATGCGGTGTTTAACACCATTCGGTAAGGTTTCCACATATTGACGATAACGCTCGGCATTTCCCATGCTGTCACGCATCACAAAATCTTCTATTTGCTCACGTTCAACTTTTTTGCCGTTAATAAAAAGGCGGCCGTTTTCAAGCTTAATTTTATCACCGGGTAACCCGATAACTCTTTTAATAAAGTCAGTCCGATTATCTCTTGGGTATTTGAAAACGACAACATCGCCGCGCTTGGGCGCATCTTTCCAAATCCTGCCCTCAAACAAAGGAATACTCCACGGCAGAGAATGCTTGGAATAGCCATAGGTATACTTGGAAACAAACAAATAATCCCCCACATAAAGGGTCGGATACATAGATCCTGATGGAATTTTAAAAGGCTCAAACCACAAAGTCCTGATAACAATAGCAATCAAAATCGCATAGACAACCGTTTTTATGGTATCGCCCAAGCTTTCTTCTTTATCCATTAATTTCCTCTTTTCAACAACTTACAAATTTATGCCATCATATACGTTTTTTTATTTGAGGCAACCAATTTTTTCAATTACCACCACCGCTTGAGCCATCGGATAGTCATCGGAAAGAGACAACCAAGCTGCTGTATCTTCCCCATCACCCAATTTCTGCAGCTGTTCTAAAGCTTTATTATAAAATTTAAGTAACGGACGCCCTTTTTTATCATGGCCGACCTCAATATCGCTCCAAGTAATTCCGCCTCTAAACCCGGTACCCAGAGCCTTTGATGCCGCTTCTTTTGCGGCAAAAAGCTTAGCCATCTTGGCCGGACATCCATAACTTCCGCCCTCAGCTTCTTTAATAGCTTTTTGCTCCGCTTTTGTAAAAAGTTTTTCCAAAAATCTCTTTCCATAG
>CALXVW010000034.1 GCA_944392185.1 uncultured Alphaproteobacteria bacterium | reverse complement strand
GATGAGGGCGCCGGATCTTTGACCGCTTTGCCGGTAATTGAAACTCAGGCCGGAGACGTTTCTGCTTATATTCCGACCAATGTGATTTCTATTACCGACGGACAGATTTTCTTGGAAACAGGTTTGTTCTACCAGGGTGTGCGTCCTGCCGTTAATATCGGTATCTCGGTTTCTCGTGTGGGCTCTGCGGCGCAAATTAAGGCTATGAAACAGGTGGCCGGTTCTATGAAGCTTGAACTTGCTCAGTACCGCGAGATGGCTTCTTTTGCTCAGTTTGCATCTGATTTGGATGCTTCAACCAAAAAGTTGTTGGCCAGAGGTGCGCGTTTGACAGAGATGCTCAAACAACCTCAGTATAAGCCGCTTTCTGTAGCTGAAGAAGTTGTGGCTATTTTTGCCGGTGCCAGAGGCTTTTTGGATGAAATTCCGGTCGACAAGGTGGCTCTTTTTGAGGAGAAAGCCTTGCAAGATATCAGAGCAAATCATCCGGAGTTTTTTGATGAAATTACTAACCAAAAAGTTATCTCCGATGATTTGGAGGCTAAATTGACCGAGTTTTACAAGAACTTTGCCAAACAATTTGGCGAAACTTTAGAAAAGGCGGCATAGAAATATGGCAGGCTTAAAAGAGCTCAGAACCAGAATTGGGAGTATTAAATCGACGCAGAAGATTACCTCTGCCATGAAAATGGTGGCGGCGGCTCGGCTGCGTCGAGCCCAAGAGGTATTGAGCCGCTCTCAAGACTATCATCAAGACTTACTAACCGTTACCGGGCGTTTGTTTAAGGAAATGCTGCAAGATGAAAAAAATAGCAACATTCGCTATATATTTCCGAAGGTATTGCGACCGGAAGAAAATCTTGAGCGTTATGTGTTGGTTGTTTTTTCTTCTGACAGAGGATTGTGCGGAAGCTACAATGCCTATGTTATTAGAGAAACAATGCAGCGTGTGGCTGAATTGCGCAAGGATGGTCGGCAGGTCAAGCTCTTGTGTATCGGTAAAAAAGCCGGAGATGCTCTCAAACACAGATTGCCCGATGTTGAGATCGACGTTTTGAGCGGTGTGGCTGCCAAAGGGGCTGATTTTTCAGAGTTACAAAAAATCTGCGAAAAGCTTCTTGCTGATTATAATAATAAAGAGTTTGATGCTTGTGAAATTATCTACACTCGTTTCAAATCCGCTATCAGCCGCGAGGTTGTGGCTCAGCAGTTTATTCCGTTTATTTTTGATCTGGAAGACGAGCGTTTTGATAACAAGGTTGATAATGCCTTCTATGACTATGATGCGCCTAAGCAAAAAATTCTCATCGATGTATTGTTATTGCTTCTGACCTCTGTGTTCTTTCAGAGTTTGCTTAATGCACAGGCTTCTGAGCACGGAGCCAGGATGACATCTATGGATAATGCAACCCGCAACGCCAATGAGATGATTTCTAAGTTGACCTTGCTTTATAACCGTTTGCGCCAGGGCGCCATTACCACCGAGTTGACCGAGATTATCTCGGGCGCCGAGGCTTTGTAAAATTTGATTGAAGTGTTTATTTGTTGATTTAAGAGGAGAAACTTAAATGGCCACAGTTAAAAAACAAACAGCAAAAACTTCTGCCAAGGTTGCAAAAACCAAAACGGGAGCCAAGCTGAAAGCAAGCACCGAGCTCAAAGCTCAGGAAAAAGCCATTAAAGAGGTTAGGGCCCAAGAGAAAAAAGACGTGAAGAAAATTAAGGCCGAAATTAAAAAAGAAAAGAAAACCGGAGCCTTGGGGCATATTTCTCAGGTGACTGGCGCGGTTGTGGACGTGCGCTTTGATAAAACGGAAGAGTTGCCTGCAATTTTGACGGCTTTGGAGTGCGACAACCATGGAAACAACTTGGTGTTGGAAGTGGCTCAACACTTGGGTGAAAATGTTGTACGCTGTATTGCCATGGACTCTACCGATGGTTTGGTGCGCGGTCAAGAAGTGGTTAATACCGGTGCGCCGATTGAGGTTCCGGTAGGGCCGGCTTTGCTCGGGCGTATTGTTAATGTTATCGGTGAGCCGGTTGACGGACGCGGCGAAATTAAGTCTGAATTTAACTATCCCATTCACCGTCCGGCTCCTTCTTTTGTTGATCAATCTACCGAAACACAAATTTTGACTACCGGTATTAAGGTTATTGACTTGCTTGAGCCTTATGCCAAGGGCGGCAAAATCGGTTTGTTTGGCGGTGCCGGTGTGGGCAAGACCGTGTTGATTATGGAATTGATTAACAACATTGCCAAAGGACACGGCGGATATTCCGTTTTTGCCGGTGTGGGAGAGCGTACCCGTGAGGGGAACGACCTCTACCACGAAATGATTGAATCCGGAGTTATTGATCTGAAAGGTGATAAATCTAAAACCGTTCTGGTTTACGGGCAGATGAATGAGCCTCCAGGAGCTCGTGCTCGCGTGGCTTTGACCGGTTTAACACAGGCTGAATATTTCCGTGATGAGGCGCACCAAGACGTGTTGTTCTTTGTTGACAACATCTTCCGTTTTACTCAGGCCGGTTCGGAGGTTTCGGCTTTGCTCGGACGTATTCCTTCCGCAGTTGGATATCAGCCGACGTTGGGTACTGATATGGGGGCCATGCAGGAGCGTATTACCTCTACCAAAAATGGTTCTATTACCTCTGTGCAGGCGGTTTATGTGCCGGCCGATGATTTGACCGATCCGGCGCCGGCAACCACGTTTGCGCACTTGGATGCCACAACAGTGTTGTCTCGTTCTATTTCTGAACTTGGTATTTTCCCGGCGGTGGATCCTCTAGATTCAACTTCTCGTATTTTGGATCCACAGGTTGTGGGTGAGGAGCATTATCGTGTGGCTCGCCGGGTACAAGAGGTGTTGCAAAAATATAAATCTTTGCAGGATATTATTGCTATTTTGGGTATGGATGAGCTCTCTGATGAGGACCGCTTGACCGTTTCAAGAGCGCGCAAAATTCAGCGTTTCTTATCACAACCTTTCCATGTGGCGGAGGTATTTACCGGCACGCCTGGTGTGTTTGTTAAATTGGAAGACACCATCAAAGGCTTTAAGGGAATTTTGGATGGTTTGTATGATGATGTGCCTGAGCAGGCATTCTATATGGTGGGAACCATTGAGGATGTTTTGAAAAAAGCCGAGACCATGAAGGCGGCCTAAGTATTTGCGCTAAGAGGAGCAAGAAATGAGTAATGATGTGAAACTAACCATTGAATTACCTACCGGCATATTTTTGGAGAAAAATGTGCCCGGTGTCTTGCTGCCGGCGGTGAGGGCGCCGATAGAGGTTTTGCCGGAACGCGCACCGAGTGTCTTTGTGTTGGATTATGGTGTGATTGAGGTGACCGGACGCGGGGCAGATACAAAAGAAAAATATTTTATCTATCCCGGAATGGCCGATGTGGCTCAGAACCACTGCAAAATTATGACACAGGCCGTGGTGGCCGCTTCCAGCGTGAATGTCAATACGGCAAAAGAATTGGCTGAGAATGCTAAAGATGATGTTGAGCGCTTGTTCTACCAGATGATTGTGGACCACCTAAGAGGCGTGCGCAAACGTTATCTGCGGACGCTCAAGGTTTTTGCCAAAAAATCCGGTCGATTGGTTATCAAGAAATAATAAAAAACCGCTCTATATGGGCGGTTTTTTGCTTGTAAAACGGTTTGTTAATCTCTATCTTATTATTAGAATTTTATTTTTGGAGGTGTTTTATGTTTTTGGAAGCAGGGTTACTAACGCGTCGCTCGGTGCGTCAATTTCAATCGGGCAAAAAAATAAGCAAGCAGGATATGGATGATGTCTTGAAGATTGCCATGTATGCGCCTTCAGGCTGCAACCG
>CALXVW010000033.1 GCA_944392185.1 uncultured Alphaproteobacteria bacterium | reverse complement strand
CATGTTATTCCCAACTCACACTTGCTGGGACAATCTGACCAATATTTTTGGCAACCAAGATCTGTCTCATTGTCTTCTCTATTTGGACAATTATTTTCATTCGGGATCTCACACTTAGTATCACAATCATCCCAATATTTTTGGCAGCCCCATTCCTCGTTTATGATATTGTCTTCTCTATTTGAACAGTTATCTTTATTCGGAATTTCACACTTGCTACCACAATCGTCCCAATATTTTTGGCAGCCCCATTCTTCATTGATTGTGTTGTCTTCTCTAATATGACAATTGTCAGAATAGCATTCCTCACACTTTGAAGGGCATTCAGCATAGTTTTTGGCACAACCATAACTTTCACAGCTAAAATCTGTTAGGCCTTCACAAGGGTCAACACAGTCTGAATAGCACAAACCTGCCCCGGGAAAATTTTCTTTATTGGCACATTTTAATCCTGCTGCTTCCGGCGCACTTAACCAGCCTGAGGGACATTGTTGCTTGTCTCCCCGGTTCTCATCAAAAATATTAACTCGATCGAGATTTTCGCCTAAAAAATCAGGTAGCCAATAGACTTTGGCCCCCGCAACTTTGACACTAAATATACATATAAGTGCCAAAACTATGCAGATATACTTCTGCATAACACTGACTCCTATCAAAACCTGTACCTATTTTTTATGGTAACAAGAATCGCTCCAGATGTCAATCTATAATTGAATATTTAGGACTACTCCTTTTTACTTAAAAGGCACCTGCCTTGTTGACAAAATTCTCAAAATATGTTTTATTCTCCTCAAACCAAATACAATTTAGATATGAGAGGAGAGATATTATTTTCTGAACCACTTTATGGCGCAATTTATGCCAATGGAGAGATTGATTGGAATACCATCAAAAGCTTTCACGAAGGGATTGACATTATCAAAAACCCACTCAACCAAATGGTCGGTATTGCCGTTAAAAATCGACATTATATGAGTAACGGAACTTTCAGGCCGGCCAGAGGTTTGAAATGTTTTATCTCCGGTATGACGGTCAGCCGCGAAACGGCACTTAACTTGTGCCAAAATCCCGACAATCGCCGCTGGACTGAAGAACAAAAAGAAAATACCACATTCATTTATAATTTTAAAACCCAAATGATCGTCCAGATTGAAGGGAATTGTCACCAAATCCCTTAAAAACAAACAAAAGCCCTCTTCTTTTTATAGAAGAGGGCTTTTATCTACTCTCTAGCCTTATAACTTTGCCAAGGCTGCGTCTATTCTTCTTAAGCTTTCTTCTTTGCCCAAGATAACAGCCAGCTCGGTGGCACCGCCAGGCGTGGTCTCTTTGCCGCTTAGGGCGATGCGGGCCGGGTATAAAACCTGACCATTTTTAACCCCAAGTTTTTCTGCCAAGGCTTTTAAGCTCTCAAACAAGGCATCGTTGCTCCAATCTTGTTGGGTGGACAAAATCTCTTTAATTGCCGGCATAACCTCTTTGGCCACATTGGCATCTGTTTTCATTTTTTTGTTGGTATATAAATCCAAACTATAATCCGGCAGTTGTCGGATGAATTCCGTCTGCTCGGCAATTTGGCTAAGTGTTTCCACACGAGGCTGCAGAGCACGGCTTAATGCCTCTTGGTCAACACCTGAGGGCATTCCCTGATAATAGGGGCTTGCAAGCTCGTGAAATTTCTCCGGACTTAAGGCTCGGATATAGCAACCGTTCATCCAAGTCAGCTTGGTGATGTCAAAAATTGCCGGAGAGCGGTTTAATCTCTCCACCGTGAAAATCTTTTTTAAATCATCAAGTGAGAAAATCTCTTCTTCCGTACCGGGGTTCCACCCAAGCAAAGCAATATAGTTAATAATGGCTTCCGGCAAATAGCCTTTGGCAACAAGGTCTTGGAAAGAGGCATCGCCGTTGCGTTTGGAAAGCTTGTGCTGTGCATCTTTCATGACCGGGGGAACATGGACATAGTGTGGATGCTCCCAGCCGAAGTCCTCATAAATCAAATTATACTTCGGGGTAGAAGAAATGTATTCGTTGCCACGAACAACGTGAGTAATTTCCATCAAATGATCATCAACCACATTGGCAAAGTTATATGTCGGGAAACCGTCTGATTTTAACAAGACGCCCTCGTCTAACTCATCATAGTCTATCTCTATATCACCATAGACTTCATCGTGGTATTTGGACTTGCCTTTTTTGTTGATGTTTTGACGGATAACATAAGGTTCTCCGGCAGCCACACGTTTTTTGGCCTCTTCTAAAGGAATCAGCTTGCAGGGATCTTTGAACTTGATGTTTAACTCCTCATTTTTTTCCTCATCAGCCTCAGATTTTGAGCAGAAGCAATAATGGGCGCCGCCGAGCTCTACCAATTTGTGAGCATACTCAGCATAAATCGGTTTACGCTCTGATTGAACATAAGGGCCAAAATCGCCGCCGATATCCGGACCTTCATCCCAGTTCATACCTACTGTTTTTAAGGTATTGTAGATAATCTCGGTTGCACCTTCAACGTAACGCTTTTGATCGGTATCTTCTATGCGTAGAATGAAATCTCCGCCGGCGGCTTTGGCTATCAAATATTCATATAATGCCGTCCGCAAATTGCCGATATGCATATAACCGGTGGGAGATGGAGCAAAACGAGTTCTTACTTTCATTTTCTTCTTCCTTAACTTAAAAAACAATTGCTTTTTACATTAGCGCAAAAATCCTATTTGACAAGAGTTTTATTGGAAATGCATAGTTAAGTTATCCACAGATTTGACATCGGGGAAAAAAGTTGTTATAAATTGATAAGATGTTGTAACTTATACATCTTAGCAGTCTGTTTAAGCAAACAGGCTGCTTTTTTGTTTTAACCGCCCGCCTATTTGGCGGGCTTATACATTAAAGGGACAATAAACGAAGTATGCTATACAATGTTTATTGTCCCTAATTGTTTGTGAGGATGTTGCAACATCCTCACAAGTGCCGGCAGCGGCTGAGGCCCAGGGGGCTTAAGT
>CALXVW010000032.1 GCA_944392185.1 uncultured Alphaproteobacteria bacterium | reverse complement strand
TTATGCAATAAGCTCGTTTTTTGCGTTTTTGAGATTTTTTTGTTAACTTTTTTATTCCCGCTCGAGCCTAAAATCAATTTTAAGGCACTTTTTTTGGCCGTAGAGAGAAAAATGCTACTTTTTGTTGGGCATAACTCGGTAAAAAAACTGTTGAAACTTTTTCTTTTCTGCTACACTGCCGAAAGTTTAATTAATTTGAAGGTAATGTAAAGTGACTGATGAAGTAATGCCCGTGGTTGAAACCACTAAAGATATTGCACCTGTTGAAATCTCTGATGAGATGCGCCGCTCTTATCTTGACTATGCAATGAGCGTTATCGTCTCCCGTGCGCTGCCAGATGTGCGCGATGGTTTGAAACCGGTGCACCGCCGTATCATCTATTCTGCTTATGAAAACGGCTATGACTATAACCGCCCGTTTAGAAAGTCTGCCCGTATCGTCGGTGATGTATTAGGTAAATATCACCCGCACGGTGATTTCTCTGTTTATGAGGCAATGGTTCGTATGGCGCAGCCGTTCTCTATGCGCGTGCCTTTGATTGACGGACAAGGAAACTTTGGTTCTATGGATGGTGACAGTGCCGCCGCCATGCGTTATACCGAAGCCAGATTGGCTAAAGTTGCCCATGCCTTGATTGATGATATTGATAAAGACACCGTCGACTTTATGCCCAACTATGATGAAAGTTTGCAAGAGCCTTCCGTGTTGCCGGCCAGCTATCCCAACCTTTTGGTTAACGGCGCCAATGGTATTGCCGTTGGTATGGCTACCAATATTCCGCCGCACAACTTGGGTGAGGTTATCGATGCCTGCTGTGCTTATATTGATAATCCGGAAGTTTCAATCGAAGACCTCATCCAAATCGTGCCGGGACCTGATTTTCCGACAGGAGGCTTGATACTCGGATATTCCGGGGCCAAATCGGCTTATCTCACCGGCAGAGGCTCTGTTGTGATGAGAGCAAAATGCACCATTGAGGAACTCCACAAAGATAAAGAAGCCATCATTGTTCATGAGATTCCCTACCAGGTTAATAAAGCGGCAATGATTACTCGTATTGCCGAGCTGGTTAAGGAAAAGAAGATTGAGGGTATCGGCGAAATCCGCGATGAATCTGACCGTCATGGCGTGCGTGTCGTTATCGAAATCAAACGCGATTTCCAAGCTGATGTGGTTTTGAACCAACTCTATAAATATACCCCGCTGCAAACCAGCTTCGGTATGAATATGTTGGCCATTCATAACGGTCGGCCGATGATGATGAACTTAAAAGAAATCATTGCCGCCTTTATTGAATTCCGCGAGGAGGTTATCCGCCGCCGTACTATCTTTGAGCTCAACAAAGCACGCGACAGAGCTCATGTGTTGGTTGGTTTGGCAATCGCGGTTGAAAATATTGACCCCGTGATTGATCTTATCCGCACATCGCCGACTCCGCAAGAGGCCAAAGATGCTTTGCTTGCCAAAGCTTGGCCCGCCGGAGATGTCGAGGCTTTGGTTAAGTTGATTGATGAGCCTGACCGCAAGGTTGAGAACGGAACTTATCGCTTATCTGAGGCGCAAGCACGCGCTATCTTGGATTTGAAACTCCAACGTTTGACCGGTTTGGAGAGAGATAAAATTCATGAGGAATTAGTCAGCCTCGGCGATGAAATCAAAGAGTGTCTCTCTATTCTTTCCAGCCGCGAAAAACTCTATGGTATTATGCGTGATGAGTTGGTTGCCATTAAAGATGAATATGCAACACCGCGCCGCTCTAAGATTGAAGATATTGAGTATGATACCGATATCGAATCTCTTATTCAGCGCGAGGATATGGTTGTGACCGTGACTGAGGCAGGTTATATCAAGCGCGTGCCGCTCAATGCCTACAAAGCACAAAAACGCGGTGGCAAAGGAAAATCCGGTATGGCGACCAAAGAAGAAGATTTTGTAACCCGTTTGTTTGTGGCCAGCACTCACACGCCGGTTCTGTTCTTCTCTTCCAAAGGCCTGGTCTACAAGATGAAGGTTTATAAACTGCCGCTCGGGTCTCCAACCTCTAAGGGCAAGCCGTTTATCAACTTGTTGCCGCTTGATGCCGGTGAGACTATCACCACTATTATGAAATTGCCGGAGAATGAGGCCGAGTGCAAAGACTTGTCTATTATGTTTGCGACTGCGCAGGGCAATGTTCGCCGCAACTCTTTGATGGACTTTGTCAATGTTCAGTCAAACGGTAAGATTGCCATGAAGCTTGATGAGGGTGATAAGCTTATCAATGTTCGGATTTGTACCGAAGATGATGATATCTTGCTTGCAGCTCGCAGCGGTAAATGCATTCGCTTCCCGGTAACGGAAGTTCGTGTATTTGTCGGCCGTAACTCCACCGGTGTTCGCGGTATCAAGCTTGGCAAAGATGATGCCGTTATCTCTATGTCGGTTTTGAAACACAGTGATGCAACTTCTGATGAGAGAGACGAATATCTCAAGATATCTTCCGCCGCTAAACGTATTCAGGCCGAAAGAGGAGATGATATTCCTGTATCTGCCTCTGAGACAGGTGTCGAAATGACTGTCTTGACGCCGGAGAAATATGAGGCTATGCGTGAAGCAGAACAGTTTATCTTATCTGTTACCACAACCGGATATGGTAAGCGTTCTTCTTCTTATGAATACAGAGTAACCGGACGCGGCGGGCAGGGTATTGCCAATATGGAGATGTCTGCACGCAACAAAGAAATTGCCAGCTCGTTCCCGATTGAAGACAATAATCAAATCATGATGGTAACAGATGGCGGAAAACTCATCAGAATGCCGGTGGCAGATATCAGAATCGCCGGACGCAAGACCCAAGGTGTTATCTTGTTCCGCTTGGCTGAGAATGAGAAGGTTGTTTCCGTGACTTGGCTTGATGCCGATGAAGGCGATGATGAGGAGCTGGAAGAAGAAACCGGATCTGAGGTTTTGGGCGAGAGCGCTCCTGATGTTGAAGACAGTGATGAAGGTGTTGTCTCTGAACCTGAAATGACAGATGAGGAGTAACCTGAACTTTGTTTTAAGGCGGGCAGATTTTTTGCCCGCCTTTTGAGGTGATAAAGATGTTTTTTAATACCGGATTAGAGGCTATTGCCAGCGGGCTAACTGCGGTTGTTATTGCTCAGATTTTGAAAGTGTTGACTTTCTACTTGCAGATGAAAGAAATTGATTTTGAAAAACTTTCAACAACAGGGGGAATGCCCAGCTCTCACACGGCAGGCGTCAGCGCTTTAACAATGTCAGTCGGATTAATTGCCGGGTTTGATTCTCTTTTGTTTGCCATCAGTGGGGGTTATGCTTTGGTGGTGATGCAAGATGCTGCGGGCTTACGCAAAAATGCCGGAGATATGGCTAAGCTTTTGAATCAAATCTTCAGAGATTTTTATAAATCAAATATCAAAACTAAATCTGCTCAGTTAAAAGAGCTGTTGGGGCATACGCCCAAAGAGGTGTTGGCCGGTTTTGTTTTGGGGTGTTTGGTGGCTTTGGTTATTCATTTTTGGCCAGAATTAACAGCTTCAATCTAATTTAAGGGAGAAAATCATGCCATTTTTGACAATTTATTCAAATACGACCATTAAAGATGAAAATTTATGTGCCGATGCTGCACAGCTGGTGGCAAAAGAACTTGGAAAACCAATCCAATACGTGGTGGTAAACCTTTTGCTGAACTCGACAATGGCTTTTGATGGGAGCTTGGATACAAAAGGGGCCTTAATTGAGATGAAGTCTATCGGTTTTAGAGATAAAGGGGCGTTGGCAAAGTCTCTAACTGATTTTGTCGTGCAGCGTTTGCAAGTTAGTCCGGCATTCGTAAATATCCAATTTGTGGATATGCCGGCTGATACGGTTGCAATTTCAGGACGTGTTATGGGTTGATATTCATCCACAATTATTTATTAATGCTTGCAATAATGAGACAAACTCTTAAGATTGCCGTGATGGCCATTTTAGGAGTTTGTTTTTTATGTTGGCACTACTGTTAATAGGAATTTCTTGTTTGCTTGTAACCGCTATGAATTGGCAGCTGCGTAAGTTTGGTGAGGTTACTTATGAGCAAATTTTGTTTCATATGAATATATCTTTGGATTCAGAGACGCGATTACTGACAAGTTTTTTGCAAAATACGGTGATGGTGACCGCTATTGTCTTGGTGGCGCTTTACTTGCTCTTTGTAATAAAATGGCCTTGGGGAAAGAGATGGCAAAATATTAAAACCAATAAAAAAAAAAAAAAAAATAAAATAGCTTCACTGTTTTTGGTCTGTAGTATAATTTATGTGGCTATACGCCTGGATATTGCTGAAATTATTGAGGATTATCACGCTAAAGATCAAGTATCTGATTTTTATGAAAAGCATTATAGAGATCCTAAAGAGGCAGAGGTTGTACCTCCAGCTAAAAAACGCAATTTGGTTCTTGTTTTTTTGGAATCGGCTGAGGCGACATTTTTGCGTAAAGAATACCGGGACAAATTTAAAGCCGCTTTTATGCCGGAGCTTAAAAAATTGGCTCTGGATAACTTAAATTTCAGCCATGACGGTGATATCGGTGGCGCCATGCAGGTAGATGGAGCGCAATGGACACAGGCCGGTCTTGTGGCTCAAACCTGTGGAATTCCTTTGCATTTGCCGATTACAAATCACAATAAATTTTTACCTAAACACGGATATTTGCCGAAGGCTTGGTGCTTATTTGATATCTTAAAAGAGCAAGGCTATGAGCAAAGTTTTATGACTGGTATGGAAAGTTCTTATGCCGGGGTGAATAAATTTTTTGAGAGCCATGGTAACCTTAATATCTTGAGTTGGGAGGACTGGAAAGCGAAATTTGATCTTGATGATGATCATGACCCTATCCGTAAACGTATATTGCGTGATGAAGAGCTTTATCAGGAAGCAAGAGAAGAAATCAGCCGTTTGGCCAAAACGGGAAAGCCCTTTTCCTTCACTATCATGACGATGGATACGCATGGCGGAAATGAGTTTTTGGATGAGCAAAATTGTTCCGCAGTGTATGATGAGCGCTACCAAAATGTCTATCGTTGTGCCAGTAAAAAAATAGGAGCGTTTGTTGAATGGCTTCAAAAACAGCCGTTTTATAAAAATACAACGGTGGTGATTGTGAATGACCACTTGGCTATGAATGATGCTTTGTTTATGGAAGATATGCAACGGAGAGATTTAAATATCATTATTAATTCTGCAACTTCTCCTCAGGTGGAGCGTACAAAAAATCGTCAGTTTACACCTTTTGATATGTATCCGACGATTGTTGAGAGTTTGGGGTTTGATATTAAGGGAAATAAATTGGGCCTGGGCGTTTCTCTTTATTCTCAAGAACAGGCTTTGCCCGAGAAGGGCTATGATACCTATGAAAAACTTGATGATGAGCTAAGTAAGCGCTCTCACATCTATGAATATTTGTTGTACGGAAAAGTGTTGAAGTAAAAAAATCCCCGCCAAAGAGAAACTTTGACGGGGCGGTTAGTAGTTCGGGCAGCAGAGTCAAACGGTGGGCGCCGGAATGATGGTTGCTCCCGGGGCACTGGCGGAAGTCCAGGCGTAGTCGCACTGAATCTCAACCCAACGGCCGTCAAGATTTCGGTATCCGACGGAAATGGGGACTCGGATGGGATCTTTGAAATGCTCTTTTGCCTTGTTTTCACTGATCCTTTCGCCGGCCTTTGCCCAGAGTTTAAAGTTGTATTGCAATTTTCGCATATTATTGCCGGATTTTTTAGAGGTTTGTTTAGTCCGGTGCCTCTTTTGATTAATTACTGTCTATAAAAATATTTTCTGATAGTTGCATTGGTATCATATTTTTTTTCTTTGGTCAATAGACAAAATGAACAAAAATGTAATGATTTATTTGTGCTTGCTTTTCAGTTTATCCGGTGCTATGGTGCGGCAAAATTAAAATTATTAACTTTCTAAATTTTTGCCAATTATGAATGCAAGTGTACAATCTGCTCAGCAACTTAGACAAGTTAAGGTTTTCTCAGAGGCTGAGGCTATTCGCTTTTTGGAGGGGCGAGACATTGACTATGCTCCTTATAGAATGACTTTGCGGGAGCTTACCTGCAAGGAGGATTTTTATCTGGAGGAAGAAAGAGGCGGGCAAATTTGCCGAGAGCTCCTTTTTAAGCAGTACCACAGATATTATATGTGGGTGGCTGTTCCGATTGCAGGGAGGTATGTTTCTGAAAATTGGATGGTGCGTGCAACTGCCATCGTTATCAATAAAACGGCAGAACCTGTTGTGGCTAATGTTCCCAGGCGAGTATTCGGTAATCCTCTGGAGGCCCCGATTGCTCAAAAAATTCGCCCCTTACGCAAGGAGTTTGTGCAAGTGAGCAATTTTATGGGCGAAAAGTTACTCATTCCGTCAAACAACTTGAAGCTAAAAAAAATCAGAGAAATGCTCAAAGAAAACTACAACATCACTCCAATCCAGATGTTGCCCAGAATATTCGGCAATTCTTCTTTGATGTTTATTGGTGTATTGGTACGGGAGAAGTGTGGCGACGGGCTCCAAGAATATATTGTTAACTGCTTTAGTCTTGGGGTTTATTATCGTACGGGAGCTAATGTAAAAACAAAAGCTTTCGGAGAGCTTTTTACCAGAGAGATTCCTCTCGGAAGTCATCAAAAACCAATCGTTTGGGATGGAATGGCCGTTCGTTATAATTCGGATACGGACACTATAGAGGTTCAGATGCTGAGTTAGATTTTATCAATAAGACCCTGTTGCTTTGAGGTAGCAGGGTCTTGTTGCATACAGATTTTGTTGCCGTGCGATAATTCCGATTAGGCGTCGCCTGTTCGTCAGGCCGCAAGGAGACAAAAAAACCACCCTCAAAAGGGTGGTTTCTTTTTGGCTCCGGCTTCTAGCTTGGTAAGTTCGTGCTTTTGCACTCACTAACCGCGAATCGGTCACTTGCTTTCTAGTTTCGTTTCGCTCGCTTACGCTTTACTCACTCAAGCAAGAAAGCTTACGCCTCTTGTGGTAAAATCAACCGGAGCAACGGTTGATTTTATCCTCGAGCTGATTCTTCACAGGCGTCGCCTGTTCGTCAGGCCGCAAGGAGACAAAAAAACCACCCTCAAAAGGGTGGTTTCTTTTTGGCTCCGGCTGCCTGATTCGAACAGGCGACCAATCGGTTAACAGCCGATTGCTCTACCGCTGAGCTAAGCCGGAATAATATACGGTATTTTATTTTGGAGGCCGGTACCGGAATTGAACCGATGTACAAGGATTTGCAGTCCTCTGCATGAGCCACTCTGCCAACCGGCCATCGGTTACCGTCTCTCAATCG
>CALXVW010000031.1 GCA_944392185.1 uncultured Alphaproteobacteria bacterium | reverse complement strand
ATCACCAGCAATTTTACCTTATCCTCTGTCAAATGTTTCAAAGCCGAGGGCGCCAGTCTTTTGAAATCTGCAATATGCGCGACCTCTCCGTCATTAAACAAATAGCCGTTTGACGGTACATTGTGGCCGCACAGCTTTAAGGGCATTATCTTCACCCCTTTGACATAAAAATCATGGTTACATTTTATCTGGTGTGCAACCAACGAAGGCGAGCGTATTATGTCTTTTATCTCTTTGGGATCGGTTATCAGATACCCAAACCTTTCCTTTATGCCTTTTAGAACCACATCCGTGGCATAAAAATCCAAGTTGCAGGCATTAATCCTGTTTATCTCTCTTAAGTCGTCTATCCCGTGCAAATGGTCCGCGTGCGTATGTGTATATAACACCGCATCCAGTCTTCTTATCTGATTATCTAACAACTGCTGGCGCAAATCAGGTGAAGTATCTACCAATATCTCCACACCCTTAAAATTGTAATAAGTTCCGATGCGTCTGCGAATGTTCTTGGGATTATTCGAATTGCAAAATCCCCACCCACTGCTTAATGACGGCACACCGGGAGCTGCCCCTGCTCCTAAAAATATGGCGTACCTCATTTATAGTTCCTCCGCCCTTTATCACTCGCCTTGCGAAACAAATTGCAGAAGTTATCCGACGTTATCTGCGCTATCTTTTCAAACGGTAAATCTCTGATTTGCGCCAGTTTTTCTGCCGTAAAACGCACAAAAGACGGTTCGTTGCGGTGTCCGCGTTCAGGAACCGGCGCCAAAAAAGGCGAATCGGTTTCAACCAAAAGTCTTTCTAACGGAACTTTGGCAAAAATATCTCTTAACTCTCCGCATTTATTAAAAGTTATCATCCCTGAGGCGGAAATATAAAAACCTATCGATAAGGCAAAATCCGCAAACTTCTTGGAGGAGCTGAAACAATGAATCATCCCCGAGAATGGCTTTTCTTTATAAGCTTTGCCCAAAATATCTGCCATGTCATCATCTGAATCGCGATTATGAATAATCAGCGGCAACCCTGTTTCTTGCGCGGCTTTGATATGTTCCTTTAGTAACTTTATCTGCAAATCCTTGGGCGCATAATCATAATAGTAATCAAGCCCAGTTTCTCCGATACCTATCACCTTCTTATGATTGGTCTTGGCAATAATATCTTCTGCTTTTAACTTGGGATATTCGCTGGCATTATGCGGATGCACGCCAACCGCCGCATAAATAAACGGATATTTCTCCGACAATGCCAACTGATTTTCCAATTCATCTATGTTGTTGCCGGCGTTTAGTATCATGTTTACGCCGCATTCCCTTGCTCGCTCAATAATCTCTGCGGTATCTTCCTCAAAATCATCAAAGTCCAAATGACAGTGACTGTCTACTAACATATTTTCCTCTTATACTTGTTTGCAGATATTGGTTATTATATTTATTAAAGCTTGTTTTTTATCTAAATTCAAGCTCTCAACCTCAGAAAAGGTTTTGATTGTCTTGCTCCAGCAATCTGCCGTTTCAACAACCTTGTCGGTGCTTTTGGCGTGCTCGCTTAAAAACTTTAATATTAATTCCTGTGCTAAATCATAGTTTTCTTCCGAAGACGCGGCATCATTGCAAAAATCCAAAATATCCGCAATCTTAAAATTCTTGCCGGCAGAAATAAGAGCGCAGAGTTCATCGTATTTTTCTGCCGCTCCGTTATCGGCATAATTCAACGCTTTTCCTATACTGCCCGATGAAATGGCGGCAATCTTCTTTACCTCTTTTTCAGATATTTCGGGACGATAACGCCTAAGCAGGCTCGAAACAATCGTGTCTTTCAGCGGTTTTAGCTCCAGCTTGGAACAACGCGAGCGAATGGTCGGCAGTAATCGATTCGGATTGTGGCTGATTAAGAGCATCAGCGTCTTATATGGCGGCTCTTCCAGTATCTTCAGCACGGCGTTGGCCGCGGCCGAGTTCATATCATCAACACTGTCTATCAGCACCACCCGCCAGCCGTCTCCCGATGAGCGGTGCGACAAAAACTCATTTATGGTGCGGACATCATCTACCCTTATGAAGGCCGATTTTTTGAGTTCTTTCAACTCCTCCGGGGTTAGTTGCTCGCCGTCTTTTATGGCTTTTAAGATTTTTTTGCGATCCGTATCCGTGTAGTCTCTTTGCAAAACCTTAAAATCAGGATGCGCGTTACTTGCCATCAATTTATAAACGCCGGAATCGGGCGAGACCTCCAGACTGGTATATTTTTCCTTATTTTCCTCATCCGCGCTCAAAATAAATCTGGCCAGTCTATATGCCAGGGTGGCTTTGCCGATACCTTTTATTCCCGTTATCAGCCAAGAGTTATGCAAAGAATTGTTTTGCCAACAGCGCAGAAACAGTTGCTCGGCCTCTTCATGGTCTGCCAAATAAGTGTTAAACTGCGGCTCAAACGATGCTAACTCCTGCGGCATATATTACAAACCCAACCTTTCTTCCACAATTCTCACAATCTCTTGGTGCAACGCCTCTATGCTTTTATTGGCATCCAAAACAACGCAACGCTTGGGCTCTTGGGCGGCGATATCCAAATATCCTTGCCTTAAGCGCTCATGAAAACTGATGTCTATTCCCTCAAAGCGGATTTCTTTGACCACCTCTCCTTCTGCCTTGCGCAGAGAACGCTCAATACCCACTTTGGGGTCTATATCCAAGATAATGGTCAAATCCGGCTTGAAGGAGCCTACCGCTATTTTATAAAGCTCATCCAATATCTCCTTTGAGACTTTGTTTTGGTAGCCATAGCACTGATATGCAAAGGTCGAATCGGCAAAACGGTCGCTTAAAACCCACTGGCCTTTTTCCATGGCCGGCCATATCTTCTTAACCAAGTGAATGTGGCGATCGGCAAAAAACAGCAAAGCCTCACCAACGGCATCTAATTTATCTTGCTCTCCGGTGACAAGCAGGCGTCTTATCTCTTGGCCCAAAGGCGTGCCGCCAGGCTCTTTGGTGGTTATTATCTCAACCCCTTTTCCTTGTAAATACTCTGACAAAAGCTTTATCTGGGTTGACTTTCCTGTTCCTTCGCCGCCTTCAAGCGTGATAAATTTGCCTTGCATTAGTCACTTCCCAATAACAAATAGCTCAGATTTTTACGAATACGTCCCCACAAGCCAACCTCGGCAACATCTGCAGCGGCAATCAAGGGGACCTCTAAGGTATCTTGTCCCGGCAGTTCCACTTTGACAACACCAAGCTGCTGCCCCGCTTTAACCGGCGCTTTAACCGGCTTATCATAAGAGGCTATCAATTTTACCTCATCTGATTTGCTCTTCTTTAGCGTGCGGACAACGTCTTCGGATACCACCATCGGAACATCTTTGCTCACGCCGTACCAAACCGGGATATCTGCCACTTTGGCGCCTTTCTTCAGTATCGTGTAGTTATCAAACTCCCTAAAACCCCAGCTCATTATCTTATCGGCTTCTTCTGAGCGCTCTTTCATTGAGCCAAGCCCGGTCATAACGCTGATTAGGCGTCGGTCTCCTTTTTTGGCTGAGGCTGTCAAACAAAAACCAGCTTCTTCCGTATGCCCCGTCTTCAACCCATCGGCATAAGGCATGTTGTATAGCAGAGGATTTCTGTTGCCTTGGCGAATGTTGTTGTAAACAAACTCTTTTTGTGAAAACAGATGATAATACTGCGGATATTCGGAAATAATTCGGCGAGACAACTTGGCCAAATCCTCTACAGACATCCGATGATCAGGATGCGGCAAACCCGTCGCATTCACAAAGTGTGAGTTGTTTAGCCCTATCTCTTTGGCTTTTTTGTTCATCATATCGGCAAAATCTTCTTCACTGCCGGCTAAATTCTCTGCCGCCACTATGCAAGCATCGTTGCCGGATTGAATGATGATTCCTTTGAGCAAATCTTCTACCCTAACCTTGCTACCCAAAGCCAAAAACATGGTGGAGCCGCCACTTGCCGCGCCGCCTTTGCGCCAAGCATTTTCACTTACGGTAAAAGTGTCATCCAATGATAAACTGCCGTCACCCAACTTGCTAAACAATATATAAACCGTCATCAGCTTGCTCATGGAGGCCGGCGGTATCATCTTCTCTGCATCTTTGGTATATAAATATTGCCCCGTGTCATAATCCATTAAAATCATATTGCGTGCTTTGGTTTCTATCGCTTTAGCTCCTGAAACAACGCCCATAAAACTTCCCAATAATGCTACTGAAAAAAGTAATTTAGATTTTAACATCCTTCCTACCTCTACTCAAATCTTAGTCTTGCATAATCTTGGCATTATATATACCAAAATTTTTTACCTTGGCCAACATAACCTCGGCCTCTTGTTTGTGGCTGTATGGGCCTAAGCGAACGCGATAAAATTTTTGTCCGTTAACCGTCACATAATAAATATTGGTCTCGCCAAATTGATCCAATTGTTTGCTCAAATTTTGGGCAGCACTTTCTCTTGAGTAAGCTCCGGCTTGCACAAACCAACTTCCTTTGGGATATGCCTTTACGGCATTGGGATTGGCATATTCCGCACCCACAAGCTGCAACGGTTTCAACTCTTTTAACGATGTGTTGGCCGCTGATTTGGCCGGAATGGAAACTTTGTCGCCGCTGTCTTCAACCGGTTGCCCCAGTAATGCCGCTTTTAAAGCCTTGCTCTCTTTTTCCAGCACCTCAACCCTTACCTTTGCCGTTCCTTGCGTTTGGAAACCCAGTAACTGAGCGCCACGCTTGGAAATATCTATAATCCTGTTTTTGGCATAAGGCCCGCGGTCATTAACCCGCAAAACGAGTGAACGCCCATTCTCAAGATTCGTCACTTTTACAATACTTGGCAAAGGCAAAGTTCTATGCGCCGCCGTTAGAGCGTGCATATCATAATTCTCGCCGTTGGCGGTTTTGCGCGCATGAAAGTCCTCTCCGTACCAAGAGGCCGTGCCAACTTCAGAGTAATCATAATCTTCTTTGGGATAATACCACTGACCAGCTATTTTATAAGGGGAACCAATCTTATAAGTTCCGCCTTGCCCTTTAATGGCTTCTGCCTGAGTATAATTATTGCCGCTTATCCGCCCATAGGTGCAGGCATTGAGCATGGCTGCCGCGCAGATAAGCATAACGGTCAAGAAATTTGTTTTGTTTGTCATAGTTTCTTTCTCATTGTTTACTAATTGCCAGATAATTTATACTGTTTTTCAGGCTTCGTAAAGAGCTTAATTCCCCTTGTGTAATTTTCTTGCAGGAACCGGAATTGAAAAACCTATCTCAGGGTTGTAGTTTTTGATTTTTTGCAAA
>CALXVW010000030.1 GCA_944392185.1 uncultured Alphaproteobacteria bacterium | reverse complement strand
CCACAGGAACCCACCAAACACGGTCTTTCTCCAAAACAGCCGGAGAGCGCCTGTTTAGAATCCGATAAATATAGCCTCGTCCTTTGGCGGAAAAACGTGCGTTGAAATTTTCATCTACTTCTTCAACATCTAAGACAACAACAGGCGCTTCTTGCTCTCTTAGGTGAAAATTGAGGGCATCTCTTAACTTCCAGTCGGCAATTTCTCGTTCCAAGTCAAAATGCGCCACTTGTGCCAGGGCGTGTACCCCGGCATCTGTTCTGCCGGCGCCTTGAACGGGAATTTCTTGGCCGTCAGACGACAAATAAGACAAAGCTTTTTCTAAGTATTCCTGAACGCTTGGTCCGTCCAGTTGTCTTTGCCAACCCAAAATATTGGTTCCGTCATATTCTATGGTGATTTTGTAGCGCACTTAAATTCTCTTTCTTGGTAAACATATCCCCGGGAAACCCGGGGATATGCCATGTGTGTTTGGGGTTAGGTTTTACTCAGCCGCAATGCTTAACTGTTTATTGTCTTGGGCGAAAAAACCCAGTTTCTCCTCAATGCTCCAAATAACCTTCAAAGCGTCTAAAGCCGCTTCTCCGCTGATGCGCGGGGTCTCGGTTCCGCGGACGCAGTTCAAGAAGTGGTTGAGCTCGGCTTGCAGAGGTTGGTTGGTGGGAATAAACAATTGCTCAACACTGCCTTTTAAGCCATAATGCATCCAATCCGGGATCTCGTCTTGCTTAACATAGGGCATACGGCCTTGAGTGTGAACATTGATGCTCTGGTTGATGAAATCCATATCAATGTAGTTGGTATCCGTGGTAACGGCCAAGGTGCGGACACGAGCCTGAGTGATGCGGCTGGCAGTGATATCTGCGGTGGCACCGTTTTCAAATTCCAGCAAAGCCGTGATATAGTCTTTGCCTTGCGGGCTGGATTTGGTTTTAACCGCACTGGCTTGAATGTTGACAACAGGTGATTTTACCAAAGATTGGATAACCTCAACATCGTGAATCATCAAATCCATGGCAACATCAACGTCGGTAATACGGCCGCTGGCGGCAGACATACGATGTGCGCTCAAAGAGCAAATTTTTGAGGTGTCTGACAAAATTTTGTGCATTTGCTCAACAGCGGGGTTGAATTGCTCAATGTGGCCAACCAACAAAGTAACATTATTCTTCTTGGCGGCATTAATCAATCTTTGGCACTGAGCTTCCGTGGTGGCCAAGGGTTTCTCCATTAAGCAGTGAATACCTTTGTTTAAGAAAAACTCGCCAACCTCAGCGTGGGTAACAGAGGTGGTAACAACGCTTACGGCATCAACCTCTGCGGCAACTTCTTCCAAGGAAGAAAATGCTTTGATTCCGAAAGTTTCGGCAGCAGCTTTGCAGGCATCAGGAAAAATATCGTAAACACCAATCAAGTCAACACCATTCAAGGCCTTGTAGGTCTTGAGGTGGTTTTTGCCCATCATGCCGGCGCCGATGACTGCAACTTTAATATTTGACATAAATTTTACCCCTAAAAAAGTTCACACATTTTTATTTTAGTTTACATATACCAATATTTTTGGTAAAAAGCTTTTAAATTCTTGTTACAGTTTGTTACATTTGGGAATGTTGCCGATGTCAAAAGCTCGTATCTTACACTTTTCAATGATTTCAGCCTTGTTGTTACTTGCTTCCTGCAGTTTTAATAACAGCGGAACCGATGCCAAAATTGAGGCAGAAGAGCTTGTCTTTGCCACGAATCCTGAACCGGCCAAGGGTAAACAAGATGTTTATGCCTCTATGGCCAGGGCGGCTAAGTATAATGTGGATGTGGCCAGCCATAATCTTAATAAAAAAATCTACGGCATCAACCCCAATCTGAAATCTCAAGAAATTATCGACGGCATTATCAACGCCAACATAAATGATGAAAATCTGCTCTATCGGGCCTCAAGAGTGTTGGAATTTGCCGTTATTTATGCAACGGCAAATTTGAGCGATTCAAGGGCGTATGTGGATAATTATTTTTATGAAAGCTCGGCAAAACATTTGGCTTTGGCCGCTATTCGTTCGCACCAAGATGCGTGGTTTGCTACCAGGAAAAGCCGCGAGCTTGATCGGCTGGCTAGGCAAGAAAATAAAATTGTCGAGAACCTTAAAAACAAAGAGAAGCGTAACGGCAATTTGACAAATGCCGAATATGATTATCGCAAAAATCAAGAGGTTTTGCTTTTGAAAATGGCAGAGCTTCGCAAAAATATGTCTTTTACGTTGGTCGAATACGGCGAGCTTACCAAAAATGAACCGCAAAAAGCCGAGCTTGAGGGTAGAAGTTTTTATGAATTGGAAGATTTTGACAAGGATTACACCATCGAAATCTTTCAAGAAGCGGCTGTCCGCAACCGCAAAGAGTTTGCCTTGGCTAAGGAAAAAGTCAAATCCTACGGATTTTCCGAGGTGCGCCATGACATCCTTGAAAAATATCCGCTCGTTTCCCGTCTGGATATTAACGGCTTGAAGGTTGAAAACCAAGTCTATGAGCAGGAGCTTTATAATAAAGCCATCAAAATTGCCAATAATCTTTTAAGTACTCTTGCAGAATATAAAGCGGTATCTGCAAATTCTTCTCAAAAGGCCTCTTGGCAGCAAAAGGCTTTTGATGAATTCGGGGCGGCTGTTTTGACTCAGGTTGAGATCAGCTATCAATTAGTGCAGCTGGCTAATGCCGATTATGAGGTTGCCGAGCGTACGCAAAATGATTTGAAAAAAGAAATTAAACGTTTGCAAAAAATTCACCGGCCGACAAATGATGATAAGCTGGCTCTTTTGAATGCTAAAATTACAATGCTTGAGTTAGAGCAAAAGAAAGCGCAAATTAAGGCCGAAAGAGCCGTCGCTTTGCGCGGATTATATTTTAATGCCGGATTATCGCCGCTTAGCAAAAATTTGTTAAAGGCACCGATAAAAGATATTTCTCAGAGTCTTAAACAGGCGTTTAATCAAGATTTGGTGGAAATGCTTTCTGCCACCAAGGCGCAAATGAAAATATCTTCCGTCAGTATTAATGAAAAAGGCTGGGCACAAGGTGAAAATTGGTTGGAAGAAGTTGTTAATTCTCCTGCAAATGCCAAACCACGGCGGGCTAAAAAATCTTCTGAGCCCATAAAACCAGGAAATTATCAGACGATGCAGTTAGGTGCTTATGAAGACAAAGCCAATGCCAGAGCCGATTGGCAGGAATTAAGCGCAAAATTTCCCGAGCTTAAGGCTTATAAACCAGACATTGTTTTGGCTGAAGTGGATGGGCGGCAGTGGTTTAGGTTGATTGTCAACGGAAACAGTGAAAAACTGATGCGTGATTGCTTATCTCTTCGTGCCGGCGGATATGAGTGTTTGTTGAGGTAGATAAATCATTTGTCAAAAAACAGATTTTGTTTTATGATATAAAAAAGTTAAATTTCTAAGAATGGGCGGTTTGTATGGCGGGTGATGAGATTAAAAATTCAAAGATTGCGGAAATCCGCTCTAAAATAGAGGAAAACCAACGCTCATATGAAAAAATGAGAGGTGAAACCTCAGGAAGTTCTTGGCATGCGGTGTCGCAGAGCAGTGACGATGTTGTCGGGCGGACCAACTTTCTCAATAGTATTGATTTTGTCGGCAAAAATCTTGAAAATGGTAAATTTGCTAATGAAAATTTGCAAAATGCCAGTTTTTCTGTTGCAAATTTAACAGGGGTCGATTTTTCCGGGGCAGATTTGCGAGGGGTAGACTTTTCGGGGGCTAATCTTACCGATGCTAATCTCTCAGGCGCGGATTTAAGTGGCGCGATATTGTCCGGTGCAGTTTTGCATCGGACTAATTTTACCGGTGCTAAGCTTAATGGTGTTAAGCTTTCTGAGGCTGACCTTGAAGATGTTATCCTTTTGGATATTGAAATCGATGCTCTCGGTATTGAAGAACTCCAGGAACTCATTGAATATATTGCTAAATATTATCCCCATAAACTTAATCTTTCCAAACTTAATCTTACTTTGCTTAATTTGCAAAAGATTGACCTCTCTAAACTTAATCTCCGCGGCGTAGATTTTACCGGTTGCGATTTTACCGGTGTTAATATTATGGAGCTTGATTTGAGTGAATGTATTATTACACCTCAACAAATTGCTCAGGCCTTGGGGCGGGTGCCAAGTAAAGATGAATTGGCTAAAATTTTGGCTCCAAAGAAGAAAAAACAAAAGGGTTTTGATGGAATCGATATGAACTCTCTCTTTTTGGGAGATGGAAAAGAATTTGGTGTGTGGGATGTTGTTAATGATAAGGGCATAAGTATTGAGAGCCTTCTTAAAGTTGGAAAAAAAGTTTTTCGTCATGGAGCCGAAAAACCTCAGGTGAAAGATGAAGATGCTCTTAAAAATATTAAGTCTGAGCGTGAATTGCAGGTGAAATCTCATAATGAAGAATTACGAAAAGTTATAGAGGAGCGTAAACGTAAAGAGCTAGAAGCCAGACAGGCTATGAAAAAAGAAATTCAGCAAGAGATTGTAAAAGAGCCTCAAAAGAAAGAATCTCAAAAAAGAGAAATCAGTGAGAAGTTTATTAATCGTGGTCGGGATGGCCGTTAAATAATGGCTAGAAATCTTAACATAGAAGAAGAAAAAAGCTTAAGTCGGGCTCTTACTGTCTTATCTGTTGGTTTGTTTTTTGCTTTTTTGTGCTTTGTTGGATTGTCCATTTTTTCTTTTACATTGGTACATTTTTTTGTTTTTGGAACAAGCCAAGACAGTATTCATTTATTTGAACACAATGCTTTGAAAATTTTAACTCAGCCAACTTATTTCTTTACCGTATATGCCGGATGGTGGAATGCTTTTATCCTCGGGATTAGAACTTTTCAATTGAATCCCTTTTTATGTATTCCTTTGATTGCTCCGATCTTGTCTTTCGGAACTTTGTTTTTTGTCTTTGCTCGCAGTTCTTATTCTTTTAGTTTGTGGTATACACTCAATCATCATTTTGCTAAATTGGATAATGTCGAGAAAATGGGGCTGCTTAAAGGTATTTTATTGGTGTTGGGACGATTCCAAAACCATATTTTGGGCCTGTGCCAGCCGGCTTCTGTTTTGTGTTTCGGGGAAACAGGATGCGGCAAGACTTCTACTGTGGCTATCCCTTCTATACTGCGATCTGATAATATTAGTGTGGTGGTCGTTGACAATACGTCTACTTTAGCTCGCTATACCAGTGGCTATCGTTCAACTTTGGGGCCCACTTTTTATTTTAATTGGGATGCGGAAGATAATCCTGATAAAAAAGAAATTTATCCACGTTGGAGTCCTTTAGCGGCGGAAAATTTACCTCCTTTCGGACCTGAACGTGACGGATATATCAGATTTTTAGCTTCTTATATGGTATCGGCAGAGGGGCATGTCGATAAGGATAATTATTGGGATTGGTTGGCATCCGGAGCTTTGGCCGCCTTTATCGGATTTCTCAGTATGAAATGTTCTCAGGCAATTGCTAATGATTACTTCTTAAATAAAATTATTGATAATGGGCGCTTAACTAAAGAAGATAGGGATGTATTGGCCAGTTATTATGCTCTTATGCCAAAACAATATTCTTTGAAGGCTCTTCGGAATATTACAAAAAAGCAGATATCCGTTGACGATTATTTTCCTATCGGCAGCTGGGAGGGGATCCCCCCTTCTTGGCAGGGAAAAGATTTGTGTTTTGGTATGCTTACTGACTGGCTCCTTAAAAATTATTTGTCAGCCAAAGATGAGGGGGACAGCGATGACTGGCGCCATTGGCTGGAGCAGCTGTTGGCGGAAGCGTCGTTATTTAGTTATGGCGCAACTATTGTAAAAGGATTGCAACAATTTTTATATCTTTCCAAACAACAACGACAATTGGTCTTTGCCTATGTTTTAAAACCTCTGAAAGTTTTTCTAAATCAGGGCTTGCGAGAGCGAACTTGTGGAAATGATTTGCCAATGAGAGAGGTGCGAGGGGTTAAAAATACGCAAACAAAAAACTGGGAGCCTGTTACCATTTATTCCGCAGCTAATACTAAAACATCAAAATTTGTGGCCAGAATGTTTGTTGAGATGTTGTTAAATTATAGTGTATTTGGTGCTCAGGCTAAAGGGGCTTTGCCGATGCTGATGGTTTTTGATGATGCCGGACAGATGCTTAAAATAAGAGGACTTGCAGAAGTTATCGCTAAGGGACCGATGATGAAAGTTTCTTTTTTGCTCTTGTGTAATAGCCTTAATGCCATGGAGAGAACTTATGGGCGAGAAACTTTGGAAAATATGGTTGCTAACACCAGCTATAAAATTGTTATGGCCGATAATAGTTCCAAAATGAGCAGACAGCTCGATAAGTTGGCCATCTTTGCCTCAAAATCTGTGCAAATTCCTTTGGATAAGCGGAGAATATTCAGTCCTAAAACCCACTTTACCGATGCTAATTATTTTCATCGATTGGCAAACGAATTGAAGGTAAAAAATAAGGTGGAAACCAGAGGATACCAGCTCTTATTGGCTGAAGGTTATTATCATTGGCCGATATTGACCAGTCATGTCCATTTTTTGCGAGATGAAAAATTTAAAAATAAAGCCATGTTGGAGGCAAAATATTTCTTAGATGCTAAATTTGTTCGCAGGCGAAATGTTCAGGATATTAAAGTTCCCAGAATTGAAGAAGTCTTGTATGATGTGGATATGGGAATTGATGATGAAGTCGAGCTTAATCAATATATGAATGTCGTTTATGATGAGGCTAAAAGTAAGATGCCGCAAAATCAGGATTTTGCAGAGGTTATGCTTAATGATATTTCCTTGAAATGGCGTAAAATCGGAGATAATCCTCAAGCACTTAAGGATGTTTGCGAAGCCAGTTGGTGGATGAGTGAAAACGCTTTTGAAGAAAAACAAAATCAAATCTCTCAAAATCCGTTCGCGTTGAAAAAATAACTGTAAATTTCAAATCATTTCTGCTATCTTGAACGGTATCAATTAACGAATCGGTGCAATATGGAAGAAACGCTTTTTTCATCTCAGGTGAAAAGACCTTTGGCAGATAGACTCCGCCCGCAAACTTTGGCTGAAGTGGTGGGGCAAGATCAGGTCGTTGGAGAAAATGCTCCTTTGGGCCGTATGGTAAAGGCTAAAAAAATTTCTTCTTTTATCCTTTGGGGGCCGCCCGGCTGCGGCAAAACTACCATTGCCAGATTGATTGCCGAAAATACCAATCTTTATTTTGAGCAAATTTCTGCCGTCTTCTCCGGAGTGGCAGATTTAAAGCGCGTTTTCCAGTATGCTCAAGAACGCCGAGCTAACCAAGGCAAAGGTACACTCTTGTTTGTTGATGAAATTCACCGTTTTAATAAATCTCAGCAAGACGGCTTCTTGCCCTATGTCGAGGACGGAACAATTATCTTAGTGGGAGCCACTACCGAAAATCCATCTTTTGAACTTAACGCCGCTTTGCTTTCTAGGTGCCAGGTTTTTGTCCTTAACCGCTTGACTTCTGAAAATTTTGAAGAGCTTTTACAGCGTGCCGAGCGTGAAGAAGGGCGTAAGCTTCCTCTTACTCCAGAGGCTAGGGAGTTTATGAAGGAAGTTGCCGATGGGGATGGGCGTTATATCCTAAATTTGGCAGAGAGCGTGTGGAACTATGCTCAGCCCGGTGAGGTTTTTGATGAGGACAATATTGTTAAAATTGTTCGCTCCAGAGCGCCAATCTATGACAAAGGGCGAGACGGGCATTATAACCTTATTTCTGCCGTGCATAAATCTTTGCGAGGCTCGGATGTGGACGCTGCTCTTTACTGGGTGGCCAGAATGTTCGAATCCGGTGAGGATCCCAAATATTTGTTGCGGCGTATGACAAGATTTGCGGTTGAAGATGTTTCTTTGGCTGATCCCAACGCCGTATCTCAGGCAATTGCCTGTTGGGAAGTATATGACCGATTGGGCTCACCTGAAGGTGATTTGGCAATTATGCAGTTGGCAGCTTATCTGGCTACCGCGCCAAAGTCTGTCGGAGTTTATAAAGCTATGTATGCAGCCAGAGACTTGGCTCGCAAGACCGGCTCTTTAATGCCGCCTAAGAACATCCTTAATGCTCCAACCAAGTTGATGAAACAGCTGGGTTACAGTGAGGGGTATGAATATGATCCCGAATGTGAAGACGGGTTCTCGGGGGCAAATTATTTTCCGGACGGTATGAAACGAGTGAAACTTTATTTTCCGGTTGATAGAGGCTTTGAGAGAGAAGTTAAAAAACGGGTCGAGTATTTTGATAAACTCAGAGCCGAAAAACAAGCCACGCGTAATAAAAATAAGAAAGAGACGGAAAATGGTTAATTTATCTATTTCGTCGCAAGAAGCGTTTATTAAGGCATGTAAAGCAAAGGCGTTGCTCGGTAAGACGGCGGTTGAAAGTCCGAAGTTTGTTACATTATTGGGAGCAAAGGGAGTTGGGAAGACAACATTGGGGCGCAGTCTTGAAAATACGGTGTTGGTTTCTGCCGATGGTGTGATAGGCGATTATCTGAGAATGCTTGGGGTAGATGCGAGAACTTATGAATATACACCGCAGGAAAGTGAGTTCTTCTCTTTTACAATCAATGCAGTTTTTGTTGCCGCTATTCAAAAAAAATTTAATATTGCGTATGATACGGGATTGACGGATAATACTGAAGAATTGATACGGCGAATGAAACTTAGAGGATATCAATCTGAAATTAAAGCTATTTTGGCCGATGATGTTGTTGCTCAAATGAATGTGGCCAAAAGAAAATTGGATTTTGATGAGAGTTTTGAGGCTTATTTAAAAGGCAAAGCTCCTTATCCGCAAGGAATGAATCCAACTAAAGTTTCATTAAATTTGGCTGCAAAAAGTGCAACAGATGTGGCTCAGTTCCTTTTGGAAACACCTGAGCACTTTGAAGTTTATGAATATCCTGTGAGCCAACCTACTTATGACACTAGAACAGCTCAACAACCTTTTTCTGAATATTTGGAGAAGTTTTGTAATAATTTGCCGCAAACAAAAGTGTATAAGAAAGGTATTGTTGCTCTTTATCAAAGGGCTGAAAAACAAAATAACAAGCTTATCAGCAAGGAGTTAGCAGATTTGTATAAGAGTTTGTATAAAAAACAAATTGCCTTTATAAATAAACAGAGGAGCCAAAATGGGCGTTGAGCTGATTAAAGTTAAACCTGCTGATGATGGAATGCGGCTTAATCGCTGGTTTTTGAAATATTATCCGGGGCTTTCGCTGGGCCGCTTTAATAAGCTATTGCGAACCAAACAAATTAAAGTGGATGGTGCAAGGGCCGAAGCCTCTTTAAAACTCGTGGCCGGACAGGAAATCAGGGTGCCGCCACTTGAGGCCGAAAAAGAGGAAAAAACATCAAAACAAGGTATCTCCGCTAAAGATGAGGCATATATCCGCTCGCTGGTGATTTATAAGGATGAAAATATCATCGTCCTTAATAAACCTTCAGGTTTGGCCGTGCAGGGCGGAACAAATACCTCGCGCCATGTGGATGGGATGCTTGAGGGCTTGAAGTTTGAAATGGAAGAGGCGCCAAAGCTGGTGCATAGAATCGATAAAGACACCAGCGGGGTCTTGGTCTTGGCCAGAACCAGAAAAAGTGCCGAGTTGCTTACAAAAGCTTTTAAGGACCGTAATCTGCACAAAATATATTTGGCTTTGGTGCGCGGTGTGCCAAAAGCTAAAGAAGGAGATATCAAAGCTCCGCTTGAAAAGGTGGGCGAAAAAATGCAAGTCTTGAGTGATGGCAAAAAGGCCGTTACTCAATATCGGGTCTTGGATGAGACCGGGGAGCTTTTTTCCCTTATTGAGGCTTCTCCTCTAACCGGGCGAACTCACCAAATCAGGGCTCATCTTGAATATATAGGTTGTCCGATTGTGGGTGATGACAAGTATTTCGGACGAGAGAGAAAGCGTTTTGCCGAATTGGCGGATAAACTTTTTTTGCATGCATACAAAATTGATTTATCCGGTATATATCATAAGAAACAAATTATAACCGCGCCGGTGCCGGAACATTTCCGTCAGGCGTTCGATGTCTTGGGATTAAATTTCAGGGAGTAATTATTCATGCGTTTTATTAAAATCTTATCTTCCATTGTCTTCAGCATAATCATCATTATTGCCATCGGCGGATATTTTGCGGTTAGAAATTTTGACCTCAATAAGTATAAAGTGTATGCCGAGGAAATGGTGGAAAATGAACTTGGGCGCAAGTTGAAGATTAACGGTGAGGCCAGCCTCGGTATCTCTTTGGTGCCAACCGTGATTATCAATGATGTGGCTTTGGCTAATCCCTCTTGGGCACAAAATCCGCAGATGGTTACCCTGAAGCAGGCAGAAGTCAAATTTGCACTGCTCCCGCTTTTTAAAAAACAAATCGTGATTGATAAGGTTATATTGGTTGAGCCGGAAATCTTTTTGGAAAAATCTAATGACGGGCAGGTAAACTGGGAATTTCCCGCTTTGTCTGCCAAGGCCAACAAGGCGGCTTCGGCAAAAGTTCCGGCGGCGCTGGCAGATAATAAAACCGTGCAGACTTCTTCTGCCGTGGCGATGGCCGGGTTTGCTGCCAAAAATGTTTCTATCCGCAATGGTAAGGTCGAATATTATGACGCTAAAGCTAACCAGCTGACAAACTTGGTTATTAATGATATTTCTTTGAGTGTTCCGAGCTATGCTGACCAGATTGCTCTTAATTTTGATGTCTTGTATAATCAAGAGGAAATCAACGGGCAGGCAGAGCTTGGTTCTCTGGCGCAACTTATGGAAGGTAAAGAGCCTTTTCCTTTCTTGTTGACGACTAAGGCCATGGGAATATCTGCCGAGCTCAACGGAAGTGTGGCAGATGTGATGTCGGCACCACGTTACGCCGTGGAGGCAAATATTTATAATCCGGCCGGAAATTTTGATGCGCCGGAAACAACTCTTAAGACCAGAATCGACGGTGATACAAAGGAACTCAGTGCTAAAATTGAGACACTAAATATAGTTAACAATATTATTTCCGGTACGGCTTCCGTTCGTTGGGATAGTAAGGTTCCGCAGATTACGGCTGATTTGCAGAGCCCGGCAATCAATTTGCAGAGCTTTAATCAAAACAGCAATTTCGCTTTTCAAATACCCTCTCTCATCAGTGAGGCGCAGGCGCTGGAAAGTGTGCCCAATACACCAATTCCTTATGAACTTTTGTATAGCGCAGATGCCAACCTTAAGTTGGCAGTGGGGCAGTTGGCAATTGCTCCGGGAATGGTTGCCGATAATGTCAAGATGGATGCGGTCTTAAAAAGCGGACGTTTGGCAGTTAAGCCTTTGGAGTTTGATTTTGGCGGCGGCAATATCAATGCCGATTTGACGGTTGATGCCAATGCCAAGAGTGTGGCACTCAAGGCCAGCAGCAAGAATATGTTGCTGCAGAATTTGCATAAGGAATTTATGGTTAGCGGCAGTGGCGATTTTGGAATTAAGAGCGGAGGTAATCTTGATTTGGATATTAACCTTGTGGGCAGTGGTACAACGTATCGTCAATTGGCCCAGAATCTTAAAGGACAGGTTATCGGTATTGTCGATAAATCCGTTATCCAGACAGGCGGATTGCAGTTTATCGGTGGAAATTTTGTGACCCAACTGCTTGCTGCCTTGGGAATCGATACCTCCAAAAGCACGGATATGGATCTGACCTGTGCGGTTGTGCGGGCTGATTTGGGAGGTGGAAAAGCAAAATTCCCTAAGGGAATTGCGCTGGATTCAAAGCAGTTGACAATTGTCAGCGACGGAAACATCAACTTGGTTAATGATAATATCGCCTTTACGATTGAGCCTTCGTTTAATAAATTGGCAAACGGCAATATCACCCAAGCTTTGGCTTCGTTTATTAAAGTCGTTGGGACTCTTGAGCAGCCGCAAATCAGGCTTGATGATGAGCAAGCCTTAAAGACGGTTGTCGGCGTGGTGGCAACCGGAGGTGTTGCGTATTTGGGTTCTCAGGTTATGTTAAACGGCAGTGGGGCTCCTTGTTATACGGCCTTGGAGGGAACGCCTTATGCCTCGCGTTTTCCCAAACCAACAGGAGTGAGGGCAACAACGCAAGATGTTTATAATGATGCTACTAAACAGATTAAAGACAGTGTCAAAGGCAGTGTTAAAGATTTGAAAAACACAGCCAAAGATTTGTTGGATGCTTTTAGGGGATTTTAAGCTGAGGACTAAATTTGATGACTTTGGAAAAACTTAAGCAGGCAACAGAGGAAATTGCTCAATATCGGCAAGATATTATTAAGCGTCTGCTGCAATATGCCGGAACGGATTTACTCTTGTTTTGGGGAACAAATAAAGATTTGGTGGCCAAACAAGAAAAGCTTTGGCAGCCTTTGTTGGAGTGGGCAGAAAAGGAATTCCAGGCTCAATTTATCAAGACCCAGCAGCTTGATGTTCCCGTTCAAGATAGACAAACCGGGGTGAGATTGAAACTTTTTCTGGAAAGTTTGAGCGATAAAGAATTGGCCGCTTATTATTTGGCCGCGCTTAATATGCGTTCGGTTTTATTGGCTGCCGCCTTGGTTAAGGGAAGAATTACTGCCAAACAAGCATTTGAGGCTGCCTATTTGGAAGAACTTTACCAGGCGGAAGTGTGGGGCAGTGATGACGAGGCCGAGGCTAAACGCCAAGAACGCTTGCAAGAACTTTGCGATATTGAGAAGTTTTTGCACTCATGAAGGAAGTTTATATCAAAATTAAAGGTCGCGTTCAGGGAATTGGGTTCCGCTATTGGACTATTAATAAAGCCAAAGAAATCGGTGGTATTTCAGGCTGGGTTCATAATGCCGCCGACGGCAGTGTCGAAATACTGATGAGCGGCGAGGAACAAGAGGTTGATGAGATGATATTGGCTTGCCACCAAGGACCCCTTTTGGCCAGAGTTGACAGTGTGGAATTTGTTGTCGGAAGATTGTCTTCTTTTTTGCCGCCGATTGAAGACGGGGTGTTTAAGCGCGCTTGAAAAAAGCAGAGATTAAATCTCTGCTTTTTGTTTTAATTGCTCAAATTCTTCTTTTTTGTGGTCAAGCATTATTCGTTGCTCACCTTCAAGCGGAACAAATTTGCGGGCAATGACATATTGGGGTAGAAGTTTTTTTACCTCTTCTATGTGCATATTCCAAGAATCCGGACGGATGCGAATCTTTTTATCTTGTCCGGCTGAGACCTTATGAGTGATTTCTCCGCTTAAAGCATCTTCAAACTCATTTAAGGTCAGGCGCAAATTCTTTAATCCACCAGGGATTAAAAACTCTATAAACTCACCGCTGTTAATATAGTTGCGAACCTCAAAAATGGCATCATCTCCCTGCCATTCAACAATGGAGCCGGCAAAGAGCCAATCCCCCAGCGTGCGGGTGTATTCATAGTTTTGGCTGAGGTTGGTCAATTTGCCATCGTGAAAGCCAAGGCAATATCCGCGGTTTTGCAGAGTGTATAAATCCGGCATATATTTCTTTTCATCCCAAGATTTCGGATCTTTATACCAATCATCAATTGCTTGGCGGTAGGTTCTGGCAACAATGGCTGCATAGTATTCAGTTTTGTTGCGGCCCTCAACTTTTAGCGAATCCATACCGATGCTTAAGAGATCCGGCAGGCGCGGGAGCAAACACATGTCTTTTGAGTTTAGGATATAGCCGCCGTGTTCGTCTTCTACTATCTCATAGTATTCTCCGGGGCGGAACTCTTCTTCAAGCGCAAATTCAAAAGCGTCTTTGTTCTTATCATTTATTTCTATGGCTCTTATGGTTCCGTCTTTTAGGCGAATATGCAGCTTATAATGCCAGCGGCAGCAGTGTGCACATTTGCCTTGGTTGGCGCTTCTGTCTGCCAGATAGTTGGAAATCAGGCAGCGGCCGGAATATGACATACACATGGCGCCGTGCATGAAACATTCAAGCAAAATATCAGGGCAATCTGAGCGAATTTGTTTCATTTCCTCAAAAGTTACTTCGCGGCCCAAAACACAAAGTTTGGCGCCTTGGTTTTGCCAAAACTTGACCGCGAGGCTTGAGCATACGTTTGCTTGAGTGGATACAAACAAGTTTAACTCAGGGGCATGTTCTCTTACAAAACTAAAAACACCTGGGTCTGCGACTAAAACACCGTCTGGCCTGAGTTCTCGCAGAGTTTCTACAAAGGTTGGAAGTTTCTCGGCATCGCGGTTATGCATAAACAGATTAAGGGTCAGATAAATCTTTTTACCATGCGCGTGGACGTATTCTATTCCCTCTTTAAGCTCTTCCATGGTGAATTTGCTTTGCGCACGCAAGCACAGGTCCGGCGTGCCGGCATAGACGGCATCGGCTCCGTATAAAATAGCGGTCTTTAATTTTACAAGAGAGCCGGCCGGTAATAAAAGTTCTGCACGTTCTAACATTTGTTTAATCCTTTATGGTTACTTTAGAGGTATAGGCATCCATGCGGCCAAGAGGGGTATCTTCAACCATAACTCGGGCGATATAGGGTTTGCCTTTTTCCTCTAAAATCCAAAAATAAATCGGGCGCTCGGAGGTGAGCTCCCACAACAAGTCATCATCTTTGGAATTTAGTTTATCTATATACATTGAGCATTTGACGGCCAAGCCTTGAGCGGGGCTGTATTCATTGGCCATAATTTCTTCTTTTCCTTCATCCTTGAAAATTACATCAAAACGGCGTTTGCCATCAAAAACCTGCATGCGGGAATCGCAAAATTTTACCTCGTTATATTGTTTGGCCAGTTCGGCAAAGACTGTTTGTAAATCCGTTGTGTCTTTGTTATCGGGGCTGTCTTCGATGGCTACTTTTTTTTCTTTATCATTCTTAGTGCTGATGCGATAAACCGGAATACCTTCTTCATTGTAAATCAGCTCTTTGGTGCGGCGGTTGAAACGGGTTTTAGAGCTGTAGTGATAATTGTTGGTTTCCAGCGTGTCGCCTTTGATTTTGCCGGAGGTGAAATAGTCAGCCTTGAATGGGTATAGAGTATCAAACAGTCCTGCGGTGCGGACTGTCGATTTAACCTCGTAGCTTTCAGGAGCCAGAGCATAGGTAAATACCGTGCGGCTGGCATCAAAAGGGCCCAAAATGACGGTGAAGTCATGTTGCACGCTGGCTGACCACGCCGAACCGGACAGGGTAAGCAAAACGGATAAATAGAGCGCAAGTTTTTTCATTACTTTTATTCTTTCTTAAAAATTTGCCGATACAATAGCATAAAAATTTATAATTTAAAGGAATTTAATAATGCTTAAAAAAATTTTGGTCTTGATGGGCGGATTTTCTCATGAGAGAGAAGTCAGTTTCATCTCCGGCAAAGGTGTGGCTCAGGCTTTGCGAAAAAAAGGGTATGACGTTATTGAGCATGATTTGACGGATGCTTGGAAGCTCTTGGATGTCTTAAAGCAAGAAAAACCGGATGCCGTGTTTAATGCTCTGCACGGAAATTGGGGCGAAGACGGGGAGATTCAGGGCTTTTTGGATTTGTTGCAAATTCCTTATACGCATTCGGGGTTGCGGGCTTCTCTTTTGGGGATGGATAAAGATATTACCAAATATATGGCGCAAATGTGCGGAATTAAGGTGGCAGAGGGAGAAAAAATGAAGGTTAAAGATTTTTTCTCTCAAGGTACAAAAATTTCGCTTCCATACGTTGTCAAACCGGTGCGCGACGGTTCCAGCGTGGGTGTTTATATCATCATGAAACAAGATGATTTGAAAAACGTTGCCTATGATGATGAAAATGAAGAAATTTTGATTGAAAAATATATTCCCGGAAAAGAGCTGACGGTTGGCTGTATCAACGGAAAAGCATATGTGGTGACCGAAATCCGACCATCGGTGGAATTTTATGATTATAAGGCAAAATATACAGACGGTGTTACCAAGCATGTCTTGCCGGCAGAAATCCCGCAAGAGGTGGCCGCAAAATGTATACTTTGGGCAGAGGAACTCCATAAAAAATTGGGCTGTAAAACAGTTTCGCGTATTGATTTGCGCTACAATGAAAAAGATGGCCCCGTCTTGCTTGAAATTAATACTCATCCGGGAATGACGCCGTTGTCTTTGGTGCCGGAGCAGGCTAAATACGCCGGCATGAGTTATGAAGATTTGTGCGAGATGATGCTCAAAGAAGCAAGTTGTCGGAAGTTGTAAAAAAATGATAGAGCTTGGCGACATAAGTAAAAATACCGTCGTGGTTATTGCCGGACCGACTGCCTCGGGCAAGTCCGGTTTGGCTCTTGATTTGGCTTTGCGTTATAATGGTGAGATTGTTAATGCCGATTCAATGCAAGTTTATGCCGGTACGCCCATTATTTCCGCAGCGCCCTCAGAGGCGGAAAAAAAACTGGTGCCGCATCATCTTTATGAGATTTATCCACCGCAGAAAAACGGCACGGTGGTGGATTGGTTGAAGCTTGCGGTTGAGCGTATTCGTGAAATTTGGCAAAGAGGTAATCTCCCAATTGTGGTCGGCGGAACCGGTATGTATATAGACAATCTGATTAACGGAACCACGCCAATTCCGGAGCCAACTCCTGAGGTCAGAAAACAAATTTCAGAGATGAAAAATGTTTATGCGTGGCTGCTTGAAAATGATAAAGAAGCGGCCGCCATGCTCAATGCCAATGATACAACCAGAGTCAAAAGAGCTGCCGAAATTTTTTTACAAACGGGTCAATCTATTGCCGATTGGTATCAGAAACCAATGGTTAAACATCTGTCGGAAGCTTCATTCAAAGTCATTAAGATTATTCCGCCGACAAAGGAACTCGATGAGCGTTGCTATTTGCGTTTTGATAAGATGATGGACACCGGGGCTTTGGATGAGGTTATAAAACTTGATGCTCTCCATTTGCCGGCCAATCTTCCGGCAATGAAAATGCTCGGCGTGCCGGAATTATTAGCTTATTTGCATGAGGAAATATCTTTGGAACAGGCTGTCAGTTTGGCAAAACTTCATACCAGGCAATATGCCAAGCGCCAGAGAACTTGGTTTAGAAATAAGCTTGAGGCCGAGTGGGAAATATCATCGTGCTTTGAAAAGTGAATTTTTTAGGGTGTTAACAAAGTAATTTGTTGTTGCACTCAAGTATATATCGTTATAAAAATCAATTAATAAATCAGTTTGTATAAAAAGACGGAGATAAATTAATGTTTTCTAGATTAATGGGGTGGCTGTCTGCCGATATGGCTATCGATTTGGGTACCGCCAATACTCTTGTCTATGTCAAGGGTAAAGGTATTGTCTTAAACGAGCCTTCAGTAGTGGCAATTGAAGAATATCGCGGCAAAAAACAGGTCTTGGCTGTCGGTAATGAGGCAAAACAAATGCTTGGGCGTACGCCTGGAAATATTCATGCCATTCGTCCTTTGAGGGATGGCGTTATTGCCGATTTTGAAATCGCCGAGGAAATGATTAAATATTTTATCCGCAAAGTCCATAATCGCCGTACATTCGCTTCTCCGATGGTTATTGTCTGTGTGCCGTCCGGTTCTACCGCCGTTGAGAGAAGAGCTATTCAGGAATCTGCCGAGGCTGCCGGTGCCCGTAAAGTGTGGCTGATCGAGGAGCCTATGGCTGCCGCAATCGGTGCCGATTTGCCGGTGACCGAACCGACAGGTTCTATGGTGGTTGATATAGGAGGCGGTACCACAGAAGTGGCTGTGCTTTCTTTGGGGGGTATTGTTTATGCACGCTCTGTTCGTGTCGGCGGTGATAAAATGGATGCAGCCATCATCTCTTATATTCGCCGCAACCATAACCTTTTGGTTGGTGAAGGAAGTGCCGAAAAAATTAAAAAAGAAATCGGTTCTGCTTGCGCCCCTGAAAAAGGTGACGGACGTACCTTTGAAATTAAAGGGCGTGATTTGATGAACGGCGTGCCTAAGGAGATTGTTATTTCTGAGCGCCAAGTGGCCGAGAGTTTGGCCGAGCCTGTTGCTCAAATTGTTGAGGCCGTTAAGGTCGCTTTGGAATATACAGCACCGGAGTTGGCGGCCGATATCGTTGATAAAGGTATTGTTTTAACCGGCGGTGGCGCAATGCTGACCAATCTGGATCAGGTTTTGCGCAATGCTACCGGGTTGCCGGTTTCTATTGCTGAAGATCCTTTGGCTTGTGTGGTTAAGGGAACCGGAAAAGCTTTGGAAGAAATTGATAGGCTCAGAACTATTCTTTCTACAATGTATTAGAAAGCGTTCATATCTATAGGAGGTGTTTGGTCTGATTTTGTTGAAATTCGCCAAGCACCTTCTTTGTGCCTCTTGAGGCGTAAAAGTGAATTTTTTATCGGGTTGTTAGCATGAAGCGACGCAGAAGTTTATTCTTACATCTTAGTCACATCAGATTACTGGCCAAAAAATTTGCGCTGGTAATTTTGTTTTTAATTGCATTTGTTTTGATGCTGATTAATAAAACCGATACCGTTATCATTGACAAAACCTCAAGCGTGGCAACCGATATGGTTTCTCCTTTGATCGATGTCTTGGTTATTCCGGCCAAGATGGTGGCAAAAGGCTATGATTATTTTAAAGACTTGAAACAAATTCACCAAGACAACATTCGCTTAAAAGAGGAAAATCGCCGCCTAAATATGGTCTATGACCGTTTCAGAGCTTTGGAAGTGGAAAATAAACTCTTGAGCAACTTGCTAAATTATGTAACACCACCCCGTTCTGATTTTATTACCGCCAGAGTTATTGCTGAGGAAGGTGATGCCTTTTCTCATTCCATGATTGCTTATACCGGTGATGAAAATGTAAAGAAAGGACAGATTGCTCTTTCTGATAAGGGGGTAGTCGGGCGTGTTGATAAAGTCGGAAAACGCTATGTTAAAATTATTTTGATTACCGATATTAACTCAAAAATTCCGGTTATGGTGGAAAAAAGCCGTGTGAGAGGTATTTTGTCGGGTGATAACTCTACCATGCCCAAGCTTATCTTTATTCCTTTGGATGCCACTGTTAATGTGGGGGACAGAATCGTAACATCCGGTGTGGCCGGTGTGTTTCCGGCAGGATTACCCATTGGTAAGGTTGTGAAGGTTTCTAAAGGTGAAATTGTTGTTAAACCGTTTAGCAGTTTAGAACAGTTAGAATATATCAAATTGGTTAATTACAGATTGGAAGGAATCTTGATAGGTACTCAGGAAGATAAGTAATGGCTAAGGAGTGGGATGAAAATATTACTTCTGTTTTTCAGCGGTTTTTGCCGTTTTTAGTTGCGGCGATACTGCTTTTGTTTTCTTATGTTCCGTTTGATTTTATGTTTCTAAACAGTATTCGTCCGGCAATGGGGATGATCTGTGTTTATTTTTGGTTGCAGCATAGGCCGGATTTGTTTAATCTGGGCTCTGTTTTTTGCCTTGGCGTGCTTGATGATGTGGTAACGTCTTCTCCTTTGGGATCTAATATCTTTGAACTGCTTTTGATGTATGTTTTGGTCAATAACACATCGAGACTTTTAAATGCTAAACCGTTTATCGTATTATGGTATGGTTTTGCTTTGTTGTCTTTGGTGACAATGTTTAGCCGGTGGTTGATTGTTTCTGTTTATTATAGCCAATTTTTGCCGCTTTCTATGCTGTTTTTTAGCTATATGGCAACAATTGCCGTTTATCCACTGATCTCTTTGTTGTTGGCTTTTATACAAAATAATTTTATTCAGGATGATGAGTAATGAATCGCGATAATGATAAAGGAAAAGTGCTTATCAACCGCTCGCTGATTTTGGGAGCGACGGAGCTTTTCTTGTTGTTGCTTCTTATTGCGCGTCTTTACTATCTGCAGGTTTATCAGGCCGATAAATATAAAACCTTGGCTGATGAAAACAGAATTTCAACCCGTTTGTTGGTGCCGCCAAGAGGTGTTATTTATGATCGCCATGGAGAAATGTTAGCTACTAACCGGCAGAATTTTCAGGTTATGATTGTGGCAGAGCAAACAACCAATGTTCAGGAAACTTTGGATGCTTTGAAAAAAATTATGCCTATATCAGAGGCAGAAGAAGAACGGGTTAAAAAGGATCTTAAGAAAAATAGAAGTTTTGTACCGATTAAAATTAAAGATAATCTTTCTTGGGAAGAGGTTTCTAGAATTCAACTTAATGCTCCTGATTTACCTGGTATTATTATTGATGAAGGGCTTAGCCGCTATTATCCCTATGGGGAGAAAACAGCTCATGTTATCGGCTATGTTTCTTCTGTTTCCGATACGGATGTTAAGGATGATCCGCTTTTGGAGGTGCCGGGATTTAAAATCGGTAAGGCCGGGATAGAAAAACTTTATGAAAAACGGTTGCGCGGGCGCGGCGGTAACTTGAAGCTGGAGGTAAATGCCATTGGCCGAGTGATGAAAGAAATTGAGAGAGTTGATGGTATCTCTGGCGAGAGAATCGACCTTAGTATTGATGCCAGATTGCAAACCAAAGCCTATGAATTGTTTGGCGAAGAAAGCGGCGCTGCTGTTATGCTTGATGTCAACAGTGGTGAAATTTTGGCGTTTGTTTCGGTGCCTGCTTATGATCCCAATTCATTGACACAGGGGTTGTCTACCAAAGAATGGAATGAACTTAATAAAAACGAGCGCAAGCCTCTGATGAATAAGGCTTTGGCCGGGCAATATTCACCGGGTTCAACTTTCAAGATGATTGTGGCTTTGGCAGCTTTGGAGAGCGGGGTGATTACGCCGCAAACAAGATCTTTTTGTGCCGGACGAATGTTCTTGGGGGATCATGCTTTTCACTGTTGGAAACATATCGGGCACGGATATCTTGATGTGGTGCAGGCTTTACAGCATTCTTGCGATATTTTCTTTTATGAGACAGCCCAAAAACTTGGTATCAATAAAATTGCCGAGATGGCGCGCAGATTTGGACTGGGGCAAAAAATTAACGTCGGGCTGGAAAATGAAAAAGAAGGCCTTATTCCCGATACTGAGTGGAAACGCAGACGTTTCGGTGAGCCTTGGCAACAAGGTGAGAGTTTGATTTCCGGTATTGGGCAGGGATATATTTTGACAACACCGATACAGCTTGCAACCATGACGGCTCGCATTGCTAACGGCGGTTATGAAGTGGTGCCGACTTTTACAAAAAGGGAAAAAGACGCTCCATTGAATTTCAAAAAAATGCCGATAAATTCGTCTTATATTTCTCTTGTTAAACAAGGCATGTATGATGTGGTTAATGCGCCGGGCGGTACCGCACTTGGGGCAAAGTTTGATTTTCAGGGTATGCGGATGGCCGGCAAAACCGGAACAACCCAAGTGCGCCGTATTACCATGAAAGAGCGCCAAACCGGCATTATCAAACAAGAAGATCTGCCTTGGAAATACAGAAATCATGCTTTGTTTGTGGGCTATGCTCCGCACGATAATCCGCGTTATGCGGTGGCGGTGTTGGTGGAGCATGGACGCGGGGGTTCTGCCGTGGCAGCGCCTATCGGCAGCAAACTTTTGCTTGAGGCCCTGAAACTTGATGCAACTTCTCAACCGGTGGAATAAACAAAATGTATAAGTTTTATGAAACAAGTTTTAAAAGCCAACCACCAACCATGAGAGAGAAATTTCAAAATATCAGTTTCTCTTTTGTGTTATTGTTATGTATTTTAGCCGGGATTGGCGTGGTGATGCTTTATTCGGCGGCAAACGGCAGTTGGAGCCCGTGGGCGTTGAATCAGCTGATGCGTTTTGGGCTTGGTTTTGCGGTGATGATGGTTTTGGCTTTTATTGATGTCAGAATCTTTATGCGCTATGCCTATTTGTTTTATTTTGTTTCATTGGTGTTGCTGATTATTGTTGAGGTTGAGGGGCATATCGGTATGGGGGCTCAGCGTTGGATTAACCTGGGATTTATGAAATTACAGCCCTCCGAGCTTATGAAGATTGCTTTGGTATTGGCTTTGGCCAGATATTTTCATTCTTCTTCTTTGCAAAGTATTGAAAGTACCAAGGGGCTGATTACGCCGGCTCTAATGGTTTTGTTTCCGGCATTTTTGGTGATGACACAGCCAGACTTGGGAACTGCACTGATGCTCATTTTTTCTGCAGGCGCAATCTTTTTTGCCGTGGGTGTGCAGATGTGGAAATTTGGGGTTTTGCTTTTGGGGGCGCTTATTCTGATGCCGATTGCCTGGAATTTTTTGCATGAATATCAGCAAAACCGTGTTTTGACATTTTTGGATCCTGAAAGAGATCCGCTGGGAGCCGGCTACCATATTATTCAATCTAAAATTGCTTTGGGTTCCGGCGGCGTGTTTGGCAAGGGCTTTTTGAAGGGAACGCAGAGTCACCTCAACTTTTTGCCGGAGAAGCACACGGACTTTATCTTTACGATGTTGTCTGAGGAATTTGGTATGATTGGGGCAATCTTTGTTGTCATCATAAACGTCTTAATCATCGCTTATTGTTTTGCTTTTGCGCTGCGCAGCACCAGCTATTTTGGCAAGTTGGCGGCAATTGGTTTGGCTACCAACTTTTTCCTATATGTTATGATTAACATTTCCATGGTGTTGGGGCTTATTCCGGTTGTGGGAATTCCGTTGCCGCTGATTTCTTATGGCGGAACGGTTATCCTTTCGGTGATGGCCGGTTTTGGAATCATTCTTTCGGTGAATGTTAATAGGAATGTTAATATAGGCAAAGACTAGAAGCCGTTTTGCGGACATCTAATACAGAAACTGCAGGTCAAAAGTGTCCTCACGTACTTCTTTGTACGCTCCGGTAC